>JAQCAA010000029.1 GCA_027728645.1 Actinomycetota bacterium
GTCGGGTCAGCCTTCGGAAGGTCGGCAGCGAATTGCGTACCCCTTCCGTGTCGACCCACCCAGGATGCATGGAATTGACCGAGATTCCAGCCTCGGCCCATTCCGTCGCCCAGTGCTTTGCGAGAAAGACCTGACCGCGCTTGGTCCTTGCATACGCAGCGGTGCCGTCGTACGGCTCCAGCGGGCTGTCGATGTGTTTCGCCGTGAGCTGCTGGGAGTACATGCCACCTGACGAAACGTTTACCACTCGTGCACGACCGGAACGGGCCAGCATCGGCATCAGTTTGGCCGACAGAACGAATTGGCCGAGAAGGTTCAGCGCGTAGGTCGTTTCGAACCCTTCGGAGGTGGTCGTGCGGTCCGCCGACATGACGCCGACGTTGTTGACAAGCCCGCCCAGCGGGACGTCAGATTCCACGATGTGGTCGGCGAGCAGGGCGACGTCGGCCATGAGCGAAAGATCAGTCACATACGGGACGACGGACCCAATGGTCTCCTCAACAAGCTTCGACATTTTCTGGGATGACCGGCCAACCGCATGCACAACCGCACCGTTGGCAGCCAATCGTTGGGTCACGGCGCGGCCGATTCCGCCCGTCGCTCCTGTAACCACCACATGTTTGCCTTCCACTTCGGGGAATCTCTCGTCGATAGAAATGCCCCGCGCCGCCACGCCGGCCTTTGTGTAGCCGACCAGCGTCGCGTCGAGGAAGGATTCGAGTAGTGCCATTTGTCAGTGTTTCGTAGCCGACGATCGATATAGATGAATATGATTCAGATTCACATCCATCCAGTGTCGCCTCTCGCTCCGAACTAATGGTAACCATATCAGGAGGATTGGACGCCGATGCAAATCGCAGTTGTCGGGTCAGGAATTGCTGGGCTCGGGGCATCGTGGTGCCTCAGCGCTGAGCATGAGGTCACTCTGTACGAATCCGAGAGTCGCCTCGGAGGTCATAGCCGGACACTTGAGGTCGACTTGGCCGGCTCCCTCGTCAACGTGGACACCGGATTCATCGTGTACAACGAGCGCAACTACCCAAACCTCACAGAGCTGTTCAAGACACTCGGCGTAGCGACATCAGCAAGTGACATGTCATTCGGGGTTTCGGTCGGCGGTGGATCATTTGAATACGCAGGCAGGGTGGGTGGACTATTCACGAAACCACGAGCAGTCTTCAGCCGTCGTGCTTGGGGGATTCTCTTTGGAATCCTCCGCTTTCGAGGTGAGGCAGGACGACTAGAAGCCTGCCTGATGCCAGACGATGTCAGCGTTTCTCGGTACCTCGCTGATAGGGGTTTTCCAACCCCATTCATTGAGGACTATCTGCTGCCGTTGGCATCGGCGGTATGGAGTGCGACGCGCAACGACGCGCGCGCTATGCCGGCCGCCACATTCCTCCAATTTCTCAATAACCACGGCCTTATCCGTGTCACTGATCGCCCCCCGTGGCGGACCGTCGCAGGTGGTTCTCGCACGTATGTCGACCATCTCGCAAAGAAAATCACCCGCATCCACACTGCCAGACGAGTCACGGGAGTCGCGAGGAACAGCGAAGGCGTCACCATCAGCGACAGTTCAGGTGCCCAGAATCGGTACGACCATGTTGTGTTCGCAACCCACGCCGACACGACGCTGCACATCCTCGGCGACAACGCTTCACCGGCCGAGCGTCGCGTCCTCTCACGTTTCGGATACGACAAGAACGAGGTCGTACTCCACACCGACGAGTCGGTGATGCCGACAAGCAGACGCGCTTGGTCCGCGTGGAACGTGAAAGAGACCATCAACGATGACGGATCCGAACCGGTGGCGGTCTCGTACTGGATGAATAGACTCCAGCATCTTGAAACCGACACCAACGTGTTCGTGACACTGAATCCCGGCGACAGCATCCGCCCAGCGTCGGTCATTGACCGGTGGAGCACAATGCATCCACAATTCGATCTCGATGCACAGCGAGCCCAGAAGGAACTTCCCTCGATTCAGGGAGTTGCACGAGTCTGGTTCGCTGGGGCGTATCACGGCCACGGGTTCCACGAAGATGCCCTGCAGTCGGGCCTCACGGTTGCCGAGGCACTCGGTTCACCGCCCCCGTGGCTCGGGCAAATTGTGCCGCGGTCACCTGCCGCACACCACTCAATGCCAGCTCGCAAAGGTGACCCCCTATGACTGCATCGGCAATCTTTGACTCAGTGGTCCGACATCGACGATTCAACCCAATGGGTCATCAGATGCGATACCGCGTGTACTCGCTCCTGATCGACATCGACGAGGTTGATGGGCTAGCCAGCGCTATCCCCGTCTTCTCTCACAATCGGTGGAATCTGATTTCCTTCCACGACAAGGACCACGGACCCCGCGATGGCTCCGACCTGCGAGAATGGATCAGCCCACACCTTTCAGACGCCGGAGTGGATGCCACTGGTCCAATTCGGATGATGGTGTTCCCACGAATTCTTGGCTACACATTCAACCCGATGACCATCTGGTTCGTGTACAGCAAAGACGAGAGGCTTGCGGCCGTTCTCTACGAGATACACAACACCTTCGGCCATGCGCACTCACACCTCATCGTGTTCACGGACGGCGCAGATCCGTTGAAGGTTCCCCGTCACGGATTCGACAAGGCGCTCCATGTTTCTCCCTTCTTCGATCGTACCGGCCGGTACGAGATCTCGCTGAAGGCGCCGAGTGACGACTTCAGCATTGCCATCTCGTACCTCGATCCTGAGGGTGAGCGCCTGCTCGGGGCATCCCAGAAGGGCAATCGGCGCGAGTTCACGACCCGAAACCTTGTCTGGCAGTTCTTTGCAAAGCCTTTTGTGACCATCAAAGTGATCGTCGGTATTCATCTTCACGCTTTTCGGCTTCTTACCAAGGGGGCCAAGTACCGATCCGTTCCAAGGCCGCCCGCGCAGGAAGTCGAATCGGTCATACTTCAACACACGACAATCGATTCCTGAAGGGCCGACGATCTTGCTGAGAGCTCAAGCCCACCTCCGCCGGGTCTTCGCCAGAACGCGAGTTGGAACCATCTCCGTGACGTGGTCTGACGGGACACGAGAATGTTTCGGGCCTGGTGGCGATTTCAGCGCTGCCATAGAGATCAACGACGAGGCCACGTTGTGGTCTGCACTTGTCAACAATGGCAGTGTCGGGCTTGGCGCCTCCTACATCGAAGGATCGTGGAGCACGTTGGATCTCGCTGGCTTCCTTGAGGTTGCTTCGATCAACGTGGATTCACGGCGGACATCGGCTGTCGGTCGCACGATGCTGGCGTTCGTGCGCCGGTGGTGGGATCGACGACCGATCGGGGCAAAGTCAACGCCTATTGGTGAAATCGGCGAGCACTACAACCTCGGAAACGACTTCTACGCATCATGGCTCGATGAGTCCATGACATATTCTTCAGCACTGTTCTCCGCTGCCTCTGATTCGCTCGAAGTGGCCCAGGAGGCGAAGTATCAGAGGCTCTGCGAGCTCCTCGATCTTCGAGCAGGGGACAGAGTACTTGAGATCGGATGTGGATGGGGTGGCTTCGCTGAATATGCCACCACACGTTTCGGAGTGCACCTGACTGGTCTGACCCTCTCGGTAGAGATGGCAAGCTTCGCTCGCGAGCGACTGGCCAAGGTCGGGATGTCGCACATGAGCGACATACGTGTTCAAGACTTCCGAGATGAGACTCAGATATTCGACAAAGTGGTGTCGATCGAGATGATCGAGTCCATTCCAGCGGATACGTGGCCTGAGCTGTTCGAGACGATTCACCGCGTCTTGGCCCCGGAGGGAAGGCTCGCGATGCAGGCCATTCTGATTGACGATCGCTTCTACTCAGGCCTTGTTCAACGCTCCGAGTTCATCAAGACATACATATTTCCCGGCGGTGACCTGCCCTCACAGCGTGCGCTGGAGGAACTCTCGAGCGGCGCAGAGCTTCAATGGGTGGAGGCAGCGCACCACGGCGGAGACTACGCAAGGACGCTGGCGCTGTGGACCGAACGGTTCGAAGAAGGCTGGGACCGCATCCAGTCCTCCAATCCGGAATTCGATGTCCGCTTCCAACGCATGTGGCGCTACTACCTCGCGTACTGCGAGGCGGGTTTCCGCACCGGTCGCCTCGACGGCATTCAGGTGTTGATGGAACGGCGTTGATCACGGAGCCTCCGCTGGACCGCCTGAATCCGTCTCGCACCAGATAGCTAGAGGTAGGGCGTTAGCCCTCAGCGACCCATACAGCAACAGGTTCGGCGGTTGAAACCCCCACGCCGCCAGCCACCTCGATTGTCAAAGCGAGAACGGATGGATCACCTTCAAGTCGAAGGGCGACGGCTCCGGGGGCGGGACCGAGCAGACCGACTGAGACGATCTCGTCACCAACCACGCTCCACAGCTGATAGGTGTGATCACTCGGGAGAGGATGCGATCCAGGACGGGGCTCGTCGCTGAGGGCCCGAAGGCGAAGTCGTCGCCGTCTCCGATCAGCTTGTCTCCCTCGGTGCCTGGCGTCGGGTCGGGTTCTCTTGTGGTCATACTTCCTCGAGCTGGTAGACGACCCTGGTCAGGGTTCTTCCTTCTGACTGGAATTCTACCGTTGTTTTCCCCACGACCTTGAATTTCGATCCGGCCTGGATGAGCCATTCGTCCTCGACGCTGAACTGGCTGATCGGTTTCATCGGAGGATTCGCCGACATCCTGCTCATCCCGTGGTTTGTAGGACTCCTCGCGTTGGTGGCAGGTGGCGTCGTCGCGATGGTCATGAGATATCGGCGTTCCGCCGACGTAGAGCGAGCCCAGATCAAGTGGGTGCTCTTCTCGTTTGTCTTCTTTGCGGTCGCTTATCTGGTGTTCTTCATAACCAACTCGTGGGAGGCGCCGTCATTTGCACGTCAGGTCCTGCTCATTGCCGGGATCGCGGGGATTCCCGTTTCGATCACGGTCGCCGTACTGAAGTTCCACCTCTTCGAGATCGATGTGATTATCAGCCGTTCGGTGACGTTCGGGCTGCTGGCCGTGTTCATCGGCGGCGTGTATGTGGCCATTGTCGTTGGGCTGGGCGAACTGTTGGGAGGAGGGGACGGCTCGAGCTTGTGGTTGTCGGTTGCTGCGACGGCCTTGGTTGCGATTGCGTTCCAGCCCGTGCGTTCGCGAGTGGAGTCGTGGGCGAATCGGTTGGTGTACGGGAAGCGTGCGACACCGTATGAGGTGTTGGCCAGGTTCTCCCATCGAGCAGCGGAGGAATCGGATCAGGAGGTCCTGGATCGGATACCGCGATTGATTGTTGATGGGACGGGTGCAGCCGAGGCCGCCCTGTGGGTCCGTACCGGAGACGGGTTCCGAACAGTGTCGGTGTGGCCCGAATCTGCCGACGGGAGAACGATCGAAGAAGAATCCTCGTTTGATGATCCTGTCTCGGACCTATCACTGCCGGTGTTCCACGATGGAGACCTTCTCGGTGGAATCTCACTCGTCGCAGCTCGGGGCGGGACCATCACACCGTCTGAGCTGGAGTTGTTAACGAATCTGGCCGATGGGTTGGGTTTGACGTTGCGCAACAGCCAGTTGACAGCAGCCTTACGCCGTCAGGTGCAGGACCTGCAAAGGTCGCGTGACCGCGTGGTGTCGGCCGCTGACGATGCGAGACGTTCCTTGGAGCACGATCTCGATAGCGGGCCGCAGCAACATCTGGTTGCCGTAAAAGTGAAGCTCGGCCCGCTGCGAAAACTTGCAGAGCAGGCAGGCGCCACACGCACAGCGGAGGTGCTTGCGGACATCGAATCCCAAGCTGGCGAGGCAATTCAGGCCGTCAGGGACTTTGCTGCCGGAATCTACCCACCACTGCTGGGTGCAGAGGGACTTGTGGTCGCCCTCGGACAGGAGACCCGCAAGGCTGCACTCCCAGTTGAGCTCGAAGCAGACAACGTCGGCCGGTATCCCAGAGACATTGAGTCAGCGGTGTATTTCAGCATCCTCGAAGCCGTCCAGAACACGGCCAAGTACGCGGAAGCGTCGAGGGTGGTCATTGCACTGCGGGAACGTACAGGGAACCTGGTGTTCGAGGTTCGCGACGACGGCCGAGGTTTTGACTCCGCGACGGCCCGTAAAGGGGTTGGACTCAACGGGATCAGCGACCGTGTCGACTCGATCGGCGGTACGTGGACCATCGATTCGAGTCCCGGTCATGGGACAACGGTCACCGGAGTCATCCCAGTTGGAAGCGATCTACCGGTCTAGGTGGACTGGGCGAGCTCCCACATCTCCTCCAAGGTGTCGAACCCGAACTGAGACTTGGGGAGGAATGCAATAGCTCCAGCAGCGATGGCTGATTCGGTGTAGTCGCCAGATTCGTGGGTCGACATCACGACGACCGGAGGGGCGCCAGTCATGGCGCGGATCCTTCGAGTCGTCTCGATCCCATCGATTCCTGGCATCTGGACGTCCATCAGAATCAGGTCTGGCTGTAGCTCCTCGATAAGCTCGATAGCTTCAAGACCTGACATGGCTTCGCCGCAGACCGAGAAACCATCGGTCATTTCGACGACCATCCGCGATGCTTCGCGAAACGGCGCCTGATCATCCACGATAAGCACACGAATATTTGGGTCCGTCAACGGGTCCATGATTGCATCATCCACCAACTCGTCTTTGACGCCAATGGTGCTTGCCTTCGGTGCATGGTGGGGCTACCACCACATCACCGAGGACCGTCCGCGAGGTAGAGAAGCACCGCGCGTACCCGGTGGTTCGTGTCGGTCTCGTCTGACAGGTCAAGTTTTGTGAAAATCGAATTGACATGTTTCTCGACCGATCGTGGTGAGATGAAGAGTGCCTCACCGACGGCAGCATTTGTTCGGCCCCTGGCAATTTCGCCCAATACCTCGAGCTCGCGCTCCGTCAGCCGATCGATAGGCGACTTCCGTCCACCGGTTCGTGCACCGATCAACACGTCGACGACCTTGGGATCCACGACGGAGCCACCTTCTGCGACTCGCCTCACAGCCGAAGCCAGCTCGTCGTATTCAGAGATTCGCTCCTTCAAGAGATACGCTCTTCCATCGGAACCGTGTTCGAACAGTCGAAGGGCGTAATCAGGTTCCACATACTGGCTGAGAACCACCACCCCGACTCCAGGGTTCGTTTCCCTCAAAGCATTGGCTGCTCGGATTCCCTCGTCCGTTTGCGACGGCGGCATGCGAATGTCCGTGACTACAGCATCTGGAACGTGTTCGGCCACGGCTGCCATGAGCCCATCAAAATCTGAACAGGTCGCGACCAAATCGATTTCATCACTCAGACCAAGCACCGCTGCGATGCCTTCCCGCATGAGGAGGTTGTCTTCCGCAAGAACGACACGTAGAACCATGGCGCGCAGCCTACCGACCACTCTTGGTCAACGAAGGCTTGGCGGAGAAACCAAGCGGTTCGTTGCGTTCCTGGAACGACGAAACCCCAGCGAATGCCGGGGTTTCGTGTCGGTCGGGCTGGTCAGATTCGAACTGACGACCCCCTGCTCCCAAAGCAGGTGCGCTGCCAAGCTGCGCTACAGCCCGATTAACGACAAACGATACAGCGCTCAGCCCGCCACCGACACCAGAAGTGTCACAGCCAAACGAGACACTGAAACATGACACCCGATATCCCAAACGATCTCCTTCAACTGGCAGCAGAGTGGGACGACCTTCATCGATGGGAGCGAAAACAACTCGGTCTCGCGCTGCGCCGATTAGGCCTCACCTACTCCGAGATCCAAACCATTGTCCCACTCCCAAAGGGCACCTTGTCTCTGTGGGGCAAAGAGGTAGAACTCAGCCCAAGTCAAGTTGAGAGCATTAGACAGCGGACCGGCCCGCACAACTTCGTTGGGGTTCCGCGAGATACTCAGGCGAGGAGACGTCACGAGATCGAGCACATCCGGAGTGAAGCGCGCAGCTTTGCTGAGTCACATCTCGATGACGCTCGCTTCGTGGGAGGGGCTGTCCTGTACTGGGGTGAAGGGTCAAAGACGCGCAACTTCTTCGATCTCACGAACACCGATCCCGCCGCGCTCCGCTACTTCATCAGGTGGGTGCGCGAGTACATGGACGCCTCTGCAGAGTTCAAACTCGGACTGCACCTGCACGAAGCCAATGACGAGGCCGCAGCCAGGAGATACTGGTCCGAAGCGCTCAACCTCCCCTCGGCGGTCTACGGAAAGACATACATCAAGCCGGCGGGCACCGGCCATCGGAAGAATCATCTTCCCCACGGTGTTTGCAGAGTGCGCACGTTGCGGGCGTCCAACTACTGGCAACGCGTGATGGTTTGGATCGATGTTGTGGCCGGTTCCTTTGGGCCGGTAGATGACTCGCCTTGGTAGCATTTCCCACGGGTCGCTAGCTCAATTTGGCAGTAGCAACGGACTCTTAATCCGTAGGTTCTGGGTTCAAGTCCCAGGCGACCCACCAGAGGCCCCCGCCAGCCGGGGGCTTCGATACGTCAGAGGCGAATCGTGCAACAATCGCCTCAACACGCGGGTGTGGCGGAATTGGCAGACGCGCCAGATTTAGGATCTGGTATCGAGAGATGTGGGAGTTCAAGTCTCCCCACCCGCACTGGTTTCAGTCGCCCTACGCTTCCGGTTATGGACGACAGAACACGAATCGCTGCAGACCAGCTGGCACGAATGCGCGGCATGACCGGCATGTACCACCGTCAGTTCTACGCCGATATCAACCTCACCTCGATAGCAACCACAGCATTGTTCATCGTCGGGTGGGGATGGGTCCCCCAGGCGTTCCTTCTCATACCGATCGTGACGTTGGGTGGGGCCGTACGGACTGCGTTCGACGCCTCGTATCTCATATTCGCGCGCTGGTACGCGATGTACCTCGAGCAGTATGTCAACGGAAAGATCGGCAGCCGCATACTCGTCGCATCTGAGCTGGAGGCAACGTATCTATTCGATCTCGGCACTACCAAGATCGTCACGATTCCGCTCAAGGGCGGGCTCCCTTGGTTCGGATTCGTAACCCTGTTCTACACCGTGATCGGAGTGGCTTCGTTCGGCTTTGGACTCGCACTCGGTTGGGGAACACTGTTCACTGGACCTACGGCATTGGCGGTCGCATATTTGGTGTTTGTGATTGGGCTGACCGTGACGGCGCTGGCCGCCGGCACATGGTGGTTCGTTGGAGGCGAAGGCGAGCGCCGTCTGTCAACCGTTCTCATCGAACGCTTCGGCGGGGATGTCACCGCTTGTCCGCAACCGAATGAGACCCTGCGGCGGTCCTGAACGCGTGGATTGTCCGCTCGCGGGCAGAGGCGTGGTCAACTAGCGGCTTGGGGTATCCGCTCGCCAGGACAGCGGCCTCCCAGCGCCGCGCCAGGGGGGTGGTGCCCCAAGGTTCGTGGATGAGATCACTTGGCATGCCGCGAAGCTCTGGGACCCACTGCTGTATGTAGTCACCGTCTGGGTCAAATCGTCGGCTTTGCCTCGTCGGATTGAATATCCGAAAGTACGGCGCAGCGTCAACGCCGGTGCCCGCAACCCACTGCCAGTTCCCAATGTTCTGTGCTACGTCAGCATCGACGAGCTGGCAGCGGAACCAACGTTCTCCATGCCTCCAGTCGATCAGAAGATCCTTGACCAGGAAAGACGCCACCACCATTCGCACGCGGTTGTGCATCCAGCCTGTAGACGCCAGCTGTCTCATTCCTGCGTCTACGAAAGGGAACCCGGTTCGACCGGAGGTCCACGCATTGAATTCGTCCGCGTCCCACCGCCACGGAACGCGCGCATACTCCTTCCGATACGGCTGTGACCGCCCATCGGGCTGGAAATGGAGGATCTGGGCGTGGAAGTCACGCCAGCACAATTGACGGATAAAGACCTCCCTCCCTGGCGTTCCATCCCCGACCTCGGCCACGACCCGCGCAGGTGAAATCGTGCCGAACTTCAGATCCGTCGACAATCGGGATGTGCCTTCCTTGGCCGGGAAGTCGCGAAGATTCTGGTAGCTGTCGACTTGATCCAAGAATTCGCTCAGCCGCTCATCTGCAGCCACCTCACCGGCGAGACCGGTGTAATCGTGCGCCGGAACGCCGTCCCCGCGATCCGACAGAAGCCGAGCACTGCCAGGCTGCCCAGCGAGTTGCCATGGCGTATTTCTCCATCGATTCCAGTAGGCCGAGAAGACCCGATAATGGGACCCATCCGGCTTTACGATCGAGCCAGGTCGGTGGACAGCGCTGCCGTGGTAGCGAGCGACTCTTGGCAGCGCAGCCTCGACCGCGTCATCCCGAGCCACAGCAAACGGGTTGTAGTCGTCGTTCCAATAGACCCTCTCATGATCCGCTGCGATCTCGACGAGAACTCGTTCCGGTGTTCCGTGGACGACTTTCAAGCACCCTCCGCTGCCCGCTATGGACAGATCGAGCGCTGCAAGGTGGGCAGCGAGCATTTGTGCCCGGCGCGTAGTCGGATCCTTCCAGAGCCGAGGGTCAATCACAAATAACGCCTGCACCGATTCGTGTCGATTGGTCGCCTCCGACCATGCCGGGTTATCGGCGAGCCGCAGATCACGTCGGAACCAGACGACGGCGGACATCAGACTTGCCCTTCGGTGGTCCTGTCCAGATCGTTTCGCGATGTTGCCTCCGAAGCGATGCTCCGGAGCATGCGCCCGAAGATCGGTCCGTGGAGTGGCATTAGGAGAAACCAGTACAGCCGGCCCAAGAGCCCACGAGGGAGGAAGAACGCGCTCTGAACCAACGTCGATCCGCCTGCTGTTGGCCGCGCCTCCCACACCAGCCATGCATCGCCGGGCATCTTCATCTCAGAGACCAACTCAAGCCGATGGCCTGGGATGACATGGGAGACTCTCCAGAAGTCGACTACGTCACCCAGACGAAGGTCCGTCGGATGGCGCCGACCCCGCCTTAGACCAACACCGCCGACGACCGTGTCGATGAGCCCACGAATACGCCATGCCCAACGGAACCCGTAGTACCCAACCTCTCCGCCGACTCGACTGAAAGTCGCGTAAAGGTGGTCGACAGATGCATTCGTCTCCAGCACCCGCACGTCCTCATATACGGTGCCACCACTCCAATTCGGATCAGTCGGCATCGGACTCGCCGGCGAGTACTCGGCGTCGGTCCATCTCGTCGGAGATCTCGGGTCATCAGCAACAGTCACCGCTAGCCGAACAGACTCTTCGAAGGGGAGAAGCGGAATCGCGAATACCTTCGCCGAGTCATCTTTCACCACGACCTCGTTGCGAAGCGACTCGACCAACGGACGAGCGACGTTGATCGGGAGCGGCGTTACGAGACCAACCCAAAGGCTCGATAGTCGAGGCGAGAGCACCGGTACGGGGATAATGAGGCGAGAAGACAGACCGACGACCGACGCATAGCCCTGCATCATCTCCTCGTACGTGAGCACGTCTGGTCCTCCGATCTCGTAGACCCTATGCCCCGAAGACGTCTCGGCAATGCCAGCGACGAGGAAGCTAAGGACATCACGGATTGCAATCGGTTGACATCTCGTCCGTACCCACTTAGGAGTGGTCATAATCGGAAGCACCTGCGTGAGGTGACGCAGCATTTCAAACGATACAGAACCTGAGCCGATCACGACAGCAGCTCTGAATTCTGTTACCGGAACCGAACGGGAGGCCAATACCACTCCCACATTGTGTCGTGAAGACAGATGGTCAGAGAGCGCATCGTCTTCGGATCCCAAACCACCGAGATACACGACGCGTTTGACGCCAGCTTTCTCAGCTGCGTCAATGAAACGCTCAGCCCCGCGACGATCCGTTGCATCGAAGTCGGAACCGCTCCCCATCGAATGAACGAGGTAGTAGGCAATGTCGCATCCAGCCAGTGCAGTATCAAGATCCGCAGAGCCTATGAGATCAGCCTTGATCACCTCGACCTTGTCGGACCACGGCCGATCGGCTAACTTCGCAGGCGATCGTGCAAGACAGACAACATCGTGCCCTTCAGCCAAGAGCCGTGGGACAAGCCTTCCCCCGATGTAGCCGGTCGCCCCGGTAACAGCAATACGCATTTGAGCATGACCTCGCTTCCACTACATATACAGTGTGGCATCATCTATGGATGACTTCAATCACTATTCAACCCACCCAACAGGCGCGGATCCGCATTGGGGTGAGCAGTTGCATCATCGGTGAGGAGGTACGATACAACGGCGGTCACTCCAGACAGCGATACCTCACAGATGTACTCGCGCAGTTCGTCGAGTACGTGCCCGTATGCCCCGAAGTCGAGATAGGCATGGGAGTTCCTCGGCCCACTATCCGCCTCGTGCAAGCGGACGACGGGCTTCAACTCGTGGACCCGAAGAATGACATCAACTGGACATCGGCCATGAACCGATACTCACGGACTCGAACAGCAGAACTCGGGTCACAGGACCTCGACGGTTTTGTCCTGAAGAAGGGTTCACCAACGTGTGGCCTAGAGCGAGTCAAGGTATATACGGACTCTGGCGTAGGTAACCAAGGACAGGGGCTGTTTGCTTCCGCTCTCGTGCAGCGGTTTCCGTTCCTCCCAATCGAAGAAGACGGGCGTTTGAACGACCCTCTCATCCGAGAGAATTTCGTGGAACGGGTGTTTGCGTTCAGACGCCTCAAGGACCTATTTCGACCTCGATGGTCGGCGCGCGACGTTGTTGAATTCCATACAACAGAGAAACTCCTGTTGAGGGCACACGACGAAGTGAGATATCGACAACTCGGAAGGCTTGTGGCCGATGTTCGCCGAATACCTCGCGCTGCGTTCGCCGATCAGTATCAAGACCTTTTCATGGCTGCCATGCAAAGAAAAGCAACAGTCGCAAAGCACTGCAACGTCCTGCAGCACATGGTCGGGTTCCTACGCCGTGTGGATGACGAGCCTGGACGCACAGAGATGGCAGAGGCCATAGCCGACTATCGACTTGGGTTGGTTCCACTGATCGTGCCGGTCACCCTGATCCGACATTTGTCGCGGAGACATGCTCAAACCCTCTTCCTCGAATCGTCATATCTGTCACCGCATCCCAAGGAACTCATGCTCCGCAACCACGCATAATTCCGGCGACGAAACCACATCAACTCTCCCGGATTGGGACAATCAGCTCAGGTGATCTGCGAGAATCCGTAGCGCAACCGCGCGATGGCTGATCCGGTTCTTATCGTCCGCACCAATCTCTGCCAACGTGCGACCCTTGAACTGTGCACTGTCCCCCACACCCGCAACCTCGAACACAGCGTCGTATCCGAACCCGCGTTCCCCCCTGCGCCCCTTCGTGATGAAACCCTCCAGGACACCCTCAACGACAACCTCGGCACTGCTCGGCGTGACCAGGGCGATCACTGATCGAAATCTCGCCCCTCGCTCCGAAGCGCCGTCCATAGCCTCGAGGAGCTTGTCGATGTTGTCGTCATAACTCGCGGCGTCCCCCGCGTAACGCGCAGTGTGGACGCCAGGGCCACCATCGAGTGCGTCGACCTCAAGTCCGGTGTCATCTGCGACGGCGGCATGCCCCGTCGCTGCACAGACAGCACGCGCTTTCAGGAGTGCGTTGCCAGCAAGCGAATCCTCGGTCTCGTCGATGTCAGCCCATTCGTGACCAGGAAGCACAACGATTGGAGGATCAAGAGCAGCAAGGACCGCCTCAACCTCTGCGATCTTGTCCCGGTTCTTTGACGCAACAACAACGCCGTGCGGGCGCTTCACGCCCTGGACCCGTTCTGCATGGCGACGAGTTCGGCGATTCCAGCAGCCGCATAGTCGAGCATGACATCGAGCGAGGCGCGGTCAAATGGCTCACCTTCCGCGGTGCCCTGTACCTCGATGATCTTGCCCTCACCAGTCATCACAACATTGGCATCGACATCAGCCGACACGTCCTCCGTGTACTCAAGATCAAGCATCGGCTCTCCGTCCACCACCCCAACTGAGATCGCTGCAATATTCGTGACGATCGGGTTTGTCTTCATCTTGCCCTCTGTAACCCACGCATCAAATGCGTCAGCCAGGGCAATCCAAGCTCCTGTGACCGACGCAGTACGAGTACCGCCATCTGCTTGGAGCACGTCACAGTCGATGCGAGCAGTAACAGGACCCATGGCATCCATGTCCACAGCTGCGCGGAGCGAGCGGCCGATCAGCCGCTGGATTTCCTTTGTTCTGCCCCCGTTGATCGAACTCCGGCTGATCCTCTCTGTCCCTGCACCAGGGAGCATCGAGTACTCAGCTGTCACCCATCCCTGGCCTGAGTCGCGCATCCATGCCGGGACGTTGTCGTCGAGCGAAACTGTGCATAGAACGCGCGTGCGGCCCATTTCGATCAGGACCGATCCCGGCGTCATCTCTGTGTATCCACGGGTGATCTTCACTTCGCGTAACTCGTTGGCCTCACGCCCCTGCCGCATGCTGTTCTCCATCCGATCAGACATCAAATTCCGTACCCGGCGCAGCGTACGAGACACGGCCAGCGAACCGCCCCGACGCCTCAGCAATGGATTGTTCGGGGTCGAGATTGTGTGAGATGTGCGTGAGCACGAGGTGGTCGACGCCGGCCCATGCAGCCGCCTCCCCTGCCTCTTCGGCCGTGAGATGAAACGGGTACGTCTGGGCATCCCGTGTCCCCTGCAGCGTCGCCTCGCACAGGAATAGATCCGACCCGTCAGCCATCTCCATCAGCTCGTGACTCGGCCCCGCATCACCGGTGTACACGAGAACCCGCCCGTCGACTTCGAACCGGACGATGTTGTTTGGGACCGCATGCTTGGAAGATCCGAATCGAACTGCAACCGGTCCGATGGTCGTTTCATCGCCGCTGCCAACCTCGTTGAAATCTAGGACATGGTGGAGCACATGCTCCCCGGTCGCCCGAGCGAATCCAGCGAACAGATCCGAAGCGCCGTCCGTCACATAGACGGGGACCGGAACCTGGCCTGAAGGCCCAAACGCGAGATAGCCATACAGCCCGAAGAGATCGCTCGCGTGGTCCACGTGGACATGAGAAAGCACGACGGCGTCGAGCTGCCCCGGATCGACTCTGGCTGCGAGCTCCATAAACGTTCCGGTACCCGCATCGACCCACACAGTGGTTTGGCCGTGCTCGAGGAGGTACCCAGACGCAGGATTGATCCTCGTTGGGGCACCTGCTGAAGATCCAAGCACCGTCAGTTTCATGCAGACCAGTCCAAGATCCCGACACCGACACCGATGCAAACCATCCATGCAATGGCGAGGAGCGTTCCGACGAAGGTCGGCATCATGAAGTTGGATTCGAACTTTTTCCATGACCATACGGACAACACGATTAACACACCGAGGAGCGAGGCGACAAGCCACAGAGGAGCAATGGGGAAAGACACGAGAATCATGAGGGCAGCGAACGTCTGGAGCCCCGCGCCGACATAGCCAAACAGCGTGCGATACGCCTCACGGTTGTGCTCAGATCGGACCATGGACCCAATTCTATTCGTCGACCGACACGGACAGCTCGATGGCGAATCCGTGCTCGATCCGAAAGCCACGAAGCAGCGGACGTCGTCCGGACACGGGGCCAACAATGAAATGAATCCAATCAGGGTCAGCGCCGCCACTCAGATCAGAAGCCGAAGGGACAGCCTCTGACTTCACATGACTGTGGAACACAGCTCCGATGGACAGACCAAGGGACTCAGCAAATCGCATCGCCCCATGATGCTCCTCTGGCCCGATCGTGAACCGATGCTCGCTCTTGTCCAAGTTGGTGAGACAGAACGCAAAGGCCGGACCGCCATGTGCGTCGAATGCCACGAGTCCGCACGCTTCCTCCGGGTACGCCCAACCCGAATGGAAAAACATCGCCCGTGCAATCTCACCAGGCACCCGCACCCGCTCAATCCCAAGGCTCTCGAACGCATCCTCAAGATCCGAGCGATCAACCTCAACCCTCACCCCATATCGCGCGAAGAACCCAGGGTTCAACCCACCTTCATCGTCCTGATGAACGATGGACCGGATGCCGTCGGCTGCGAGCCTGGCCACAGCAATGTCGGCCTCGGCACGGAACGGATAGACCTGCACCGTCTCGGGTTCTGTGAATCTGTTGGTCATCCTGTCGCTGCGGCAAGGAACGTCGCAGCATGGAGTCGGATCGCTGCGATGTATTGCGGCGAACTGAATGCCAGCGGAGTGCCTACCGGGTTCATGTCAGTCACCAATCAATTGTAGGCATACAAGATCATGCCGCTCCCGAACAAAGATGACCTGCATCGATGACCTGTATCAAGGTCGACCGACGGGCGAGATCGGGACGCGAAGAACCCGGAGCATCCTCGGCGTTGCCGCCGCCGCACGGGACCAACGTGCAGAGCTCCGGGTTCCGGTGGTCCGAGTGGAAGTCGCTACCTGCCTCGTTTGAGGAGCGCGACCTCGCTGGTCACAGCTGGCCGGCTAGCGCTCGGCCACCTCCGGGGTCCTTAAACAACAAATCATTCTTGGACCACCTCCTTTCTCCGTGGGCAGATCGTAGCATCTCGACTCGCAGCGTGGAACGAATTCAGTCACAGCGGTGGCTGGGGAACCGCGTCCCTGTAGGGTGTGCCGGCTGGCAATTGTGGAGACTATTCGTGACAAAGAGCATCGGCATTCTCACAGCCGGAGGCGACTCTCCGGGGTTGAACGCCGCAATCAGGGCCATCGGCAAGTCAGCTATCCGGCGGTACGGGTGGAACGTTCTCGGATTTCAGGATGGATTCCGAGGATTGATGCAGAACCGGTTCATCCGCCTCGATAGTGATGCCCTCAGCGCGATTCTCACAAGAGGAGGAACGATTCTCGGAACGGGACGAGACAAGCCGCACCGAATGGAGGTCGGCGGGTCGATCTTGGACATGACCGACGTCATGCTCGAGAACTTCCAACAGAACCACCTCGACGCCTTGGTTTGTATCGGTGGAGGCGGAACCCACAAGAATGCCCTGCGGCTCATCGAAAAGGGCATGCCAATCGTCACTCTGCCAAAGACGATCGACAACGATCTCGTCGGAACCGACGGCAGCCTTGGTTTCGACACGGCTCTCGGCATCGCAACCGAAGCAATAGACCGTCTCCATTCAACAGCGCACAGCCATCACCGAATCATCGTGGTCGAGATCATGGGCCACAACGCCGGATGGCTCACGCTTGCATCTGGACTCGGAGGGGGTGCAGACGTCATCCTCATTCCAGAGATCCCGTATTCCGTCGCGGACATAGCAAACGCCATCGCCGTGAGGAAGTCCGCTGGTTCCATGTTTTCCATCGTTGCAGTTGCCGAAGGCGCGATCTCGGTCCAACTTGCCAAGCGAATCGCCGATATTGAATCCACTGGCGGGCCCGATGCTCGTGCAAACGAGAAACTGGCAATGTCGCAACGCAAGACCACGGTTGAGATCGCCAAGGAACTTGAGGAAAGCACAGGTCTCGACTCTCGCGTCACAATCCTTGGGCATGTCCAGAGAGGCGGGTCACCGTCACCGATGGACAGAGTGCTTGCAACAAAACTTGGGACGGCTGCAATCGAGGCCATTCAAGCCGGGGAAACCGGCGTCATGATTGCGTCTCGTGGCGAGGGCGTTGCAACCATTCCCGTCTCCGAGGTTGCGAACAGGACTCATCTGGTTCCAGCCGACCATCCGTGGATAGAAGCCGCCCGGGCGCTCGGCGTGTGCATGGGAGACGAGGTTTGACTGCCGGGCTAAGGCGAGCTGTGACCGACGCACTTGTGGGTCTCTCAGCAAATTTCGAAACCATGGAATGCGACCCCGATCTCGCCGATACCGCACAGTTCTGTGAGGCGTACGGCATACCACTCGAGCAATCGGCGAACGCCATCATGCTCGCCTCAAAGAAACCTCTCGGGGTCTATGCAGTGTGCCTCGTGCTCGCAACACACCGCCTCGATGTCAACGGCGTCGCTCGGCGCGAGATGGGTGTTCGAAAGGTGTCATTCGCTCCTCCCGAGGTGACTGCGGAGGTCACAGGCATGATCATGGGTGGAGTGACCCCTTTCAGCCTTCCGTCGGATGTGCCAGTCCTCGTGGACGGCGCAGTGATGGGACCTCGGTGGGTAGTTGTCGGCGGTGGGTCGAGAGACATGAAGATCAAGCTCGACCCCGAGGTATTCGCCCGCATGCCAAATGTCCGAATCGTCGAAAGCCTCGCGAACCGAATCGAGTAGGCCCCGTTTTCAGCCTTTTGGCGTTGCTAGCGGGAACATATTCCCGCTAGCAACGCCAGAAACCTCACGGTGGTGGTCTGCCGACGGATTCCTTTTGGGTCATTGATCGCTCGAACCGTCCCGGCGCCGACTCGGTGAAGCCAACCTTTTCCAAGTACCGGACGTACCCCTTCGTCGTTGCGGATGCGGTGACGGTTGCGACTTCCTTGTCGACAAAGAACTGGCGATTGGAGTCGTAGAGGAACCTGCCCATTCGATAGTCCCGGAACTGAGGGATCGCAAAGTCGAGTCTGAGTTCCATTGCACCCCCGGCAATCGTTCCGACTACTGCGGCTGCCGGTTGCATATCTCTCAGTACCAGCACCGCTAGATCTTGATCGCCAACTTCACCGTTCCAAGCAGGCTGGGTCGCTCGGATTCCGTCGCGATGGAATCGCAGGAACTCTTCGAGATACAGGGAATCGGGACGAACCTCTAGCAAGCTGAACCACTCCGTTACCCGATTGGCTCGCCAAAGAAACGTGGTGTTGATTATCACGATCACGATGTTCGTGAGGACGATGGGAACCGACCCAATCAGCAATCCGTACATCAAGAACGTTGCCGAACCGACCAGGCCGATGACGCGTAACCGAAGGATGCGTGTCATGAGCAACGACACGACAACCAGAACCGATCCCAAATACCCGACGAGTTCAATCATCCCGCCGAGGGTATCCATTCCGCCCACCCACCGTTTTGGCGTGGCTCGCAGGAATATGTTCCCGCTGGCCA
>JAQCAA010000150.1 GCA_027728645.1 Actinomycetota bacterium
GTGCAGGGTCACTTCCGATGACACCACCGATGGGTTTGGACGTAGCGGCCCCCATCGAGTCGAGGATCCGCCAGTAGTGGGCAACTTGAAACAGGTCACGCTTGCGGTGCGATCTGAACTGCACCGCTGCTTCCTCCATCAACGAGAGGTTGGTCAGTGCTGAAACGGAAGCGTCCGGACCCTTGTCTCCACGGACAAAGTGGCCCTTGATCTCCACAGCGGCGTACCCGTCGTCAAGTTTGACGAGAACGTCCGGAGCTCCGACCAAAGAGCCGTCGAGGCTCACGATCCTTCCACCGATGATTACATCGACTGCTTCTTCCATGGCGTTGGTCGTCGCCGCGTAGGGATCTGGATTCGACCTCTCGATGTGCACCACGATGCCAACGTGGTCCGTGATGACCGCTTCGACAATCCTGGCCTCGTGGTCGAACCCGCGAGCGGCAAGCCTCGCCACGACGGGGTCAACCGAGGAAACAGCTTCGGTGAAACGGTCGTGATGGAGACGAGTGAGACACAACCCTACCTCGGCCCCCCCGATCGCAAGACGCCGGTCCAATGTGGGTGGCGTCTCGTTTGCTAGGGGGCTCGTCCCCGTTTGTCCGAGAGAGGCACGTTCAATGTCGGTTCCCAAGATTGTCACCAGCGCCGCGCCGAGGGCTGGTGCCTCGGCTGTGCCATCAACCTACCGCGTGGGTGTGACGACTTTCAGAGCGAGGCCGTCAGAACCTCAGACTCGCTGGAGTTCAACGACCGGTATGAGCCTGTCGAGGTCTTCTTGGTACTCAGCGAAATTGGGTCTGTCGATACCCTGCCTGGTGTAGATCTCCGTGCGTTCCGGGTCTGAAACTTGCACGGCAACGGCGTCGTATGTCTCCCCGGGTGCTTCAACCTTCACCGAACCGTCCGCAAGGATATTGTGGAACCAATCCGGGTGTGTGGGTGCACCGGCCTTGGACGCAAAAATGAATCGCCGGTCGCCTTCCTGCCGGTACACCAGCGGTGCGAGCCGTTCCTTGCCAGACTTTGCTCCGGTTGTGTGAAGAAGAAGCAGTGTCCACCCATCAAACGTGCCCCCGACGGCGCCATCGTTCGTTCTGAATTCTTCGATTATGCCTGCGTTCCAATCACTCACTATGTACCCCTAAATCGTTGGTCGTTGCTCCAACCCCAAGTCCGCGCTCATATTCCACTCATGTGGTGCCCGTACGATGGTGCCATGGCTCCGAGACCACCATCCGTGCAGATCGAGACAACGCAGGTAAGGCGGAGAGCTCTGGTGCTCACCGGGGTGCGCTAGATGTTTGGCCAACGTACGCTGTCGGCGTGATTGTCGTCGTTCTTTCGGTTGTGCTCTCGTTGATCTTCCCGGTCCATCTGGGGGGAGCGGACGGGTGTACTGATGTTGTAATCATTGGGGTCCGCGGCTCTGGGCAGCAAGGGTTCGGCGACCAGGTCGAGGCGGTGATCGACGCGGCCTCGGTGGAGCTATGGGGCTCGGGTCGGAGCGTGAGCGAGATCGTCCTCGAATATCCTGCTGTTTCGATAACCGACTCGTTCGGACTTGCGCTCTTCAATGGCGATTACGAAGCGTCTGTGAATCAAGGTGTGGCTGCCCTCGCCGATCAACTTGATGACCTTCGAAACGACTGTCCGTCGTCGCCCGTGATCCTTGTCGGCTACTCGCAAGGCGCCCAAGTCATCAAGCTTGCAACTATCGATCGAGCACCGATCGACCGAATTGCTTCCGTCGTGCTCCTCGCCGATCCGGTTCGAGAGACAACTCAACTTGGTGTGGTCCGCACCCTCAGCCAAGAGGGCGCTGGATCGTTCGGGAGCCTCGGTTTGGCTGAATCCATTCGCCCTATAGCGATTGACGTCTGCGCACTTACCGACCCGATCTGTACCGGCCAGGGGTTTGACTTCTCTGCTCACGTCAATGGATATGTCGGCGCGGGACGCGACGTCGCAGCTCATGTTGTGAGGGATGTGGAGGCTTTCATACCGTGGCAGACGACCCCTCGCATTTCGTGATGCGGATAGCCTCGCCGTATGGATGATCGGATTCAGATAGCAGCAGCGATCTTGCAGCACGGAGCACATCTTGCAGCGTCTGATCGCACCGGCGTGAATGGTGTGTTCACCGCGGACTCAGAGGCGAACCGGCTACTCGTCGACGATCCCTTTGCGTTCCTTGTCGGCGTGATCGTCGACTACCAGATGCCAGCTGAGCGGGCGTGGACGCTGCCATACAAACTCAAACGGCGCCTCAACGGTTGGGGGGCTACGTATGTCGCAAATCATCCCGAGGAGGTCGAAGCTGCTTTCAAACAGTCACCGAAGTTGCACCGGTTCCCAACCCAGACGCCGCGGTTTGTTGTGGCTGGCGCCGAGCGGGTGCTTGCCGATTACGGGGGAGATGCAGCTGCGATCTGGTCAGACGAACCGAAAGCGGCGGATCTACAGCAGCGCTTTCGAGCCTTCATGGGTATCAGCCAGAAGAAGGCCGCCATGGCTGTCGAGATTCTCGAGCGCGATCTCGGTGTGAAGGTGAGCGAGCTGAGCGGTTCCGATGTGGCGTACGACGTTCACTTGCGAAGAGTGATGCTCCGCACACGACTCGCAACCGATGACACTGTTGCGCACATGGTCGGGGTCGCACGGTCGCTTCATCCCACACGCCCAGGTGAGCTCGATTTCCCTTTGTGGGATATCGGCAGGCAGTGGTGCCACAAGCAGAATCCTGAGTGTGCGGAGTGTGTCCTGGCCGAAATCTGTCCTCAAGATGTCGCGGCGGGTAACTTTGTCAGGGGCGCGTAAGCGGTCGCCGGGGCCTCTTCTCTTGGTGTGGTTCGCTCGGTGGTGTGTGCGTGCCCCCCTCCTGGCTCGCTTCGCTCGCCCGTCCTCCCTCAAGGTGTTGCATTTCGCGATAGGTGCGACGGTTCATG
>JAQCAA010000030.1 GCA_027728645.1 Actinomycetota bacterium
TTTGGCATTGAAGGCAACCAAGGGGTGCAGATTCCCGTCACCCGCATGGAAGACGTTGAGCATCTCGACATCGAACTGCTCACCGATCTCATAGATCCTTTTGAGAACCTCAACGAGTTTCGTGCGCGGAACCACGGTGTCGTGGAGGTAGTAGTCCGGCGCCTTCTGTGCAACTGCGCCGAAGGCAGACTTGCGACCCTTCCACAGGAGGGCGCGTTCCTCCGGATCGGTCGCGACCCTGACCGTTGACGCGTTGTTCGAAGCCGCGACTCCCTCGACCAAGGACACTGCGTCAGCAACAGACTCACTCGTACCCGTTACCTCAGCGAGGAGAACCGCGACTGCGTCCGTGGGGTACCCGGCGTGCACAAAATTCTCTATCGCCTCAACCATCGGCTGGTCCATCATCTCGAGTGCGGCCGGTATGGATCCGGAGGCAATGACCTGCGAAACGGTGCTTGCGGCATCCTCAATAGATGGAAACCCAATGAGGATCGTCGCCACATCTGGTGGATTTTGCATGAGACGGACCAGCACTTTTGTAACAATCCCAAGGGTTCCTTCGGAACCAACAACAACTGCCCGAAGATCGAGCCCTGGGACATCTGGCGCCTCGCCTCCGACTGTGACTACAGCGCCAGCGGCTGTGACCAACTCGGCAGCAAGGATGTGAGCAACGGTTGTGCCGTCGGCAAGACAGTGCGGTCCCCCGGCGTTCGTTCCGACATTTCCGCCGATTGTGCTCGCCTGCTGGGATGAGGGATCGGGAGCAAAGTGCAGTCCAATATCCACGAGTCTGGTCGAAAGGTCGAGGTTGACGAGACCCGGCCCGACCCAGGCGGTACGTCCAATTACATCGACCTCGTGAATTTCATTCATGCGAGTGAGCACGACAAGGAGCCCTGGTTCGATTGGTACGGCCCCGCCTGCAAGCCCTGTGCCTGCACCTCTGGCGATGATCGGGATTCCGTGCTCCCGCGCAATCCGCACACAGGCTGCAACTTCGCTCGTCGTTTCTGGCAGGACGGCTGCCACTGCAATCCCGCTCACGACACCGGCGTCCTTTGCGAATACTGCTAGGTCGAGTGGATGGTGCCGAACGCGCGACTCGCCGAGGAGGTCAACCAGTGCATCGATGATCGGCATCCGCTGAGCCTAGTTGTGACCTCAGTACCGGCAGTCGTAGGTGGCACGAGAAGGTACCTGGCGCCGACTCGTCGATCAACTCAGCCCCATCCGCCTCCACCGGGTGTGAGCACAAGCAGTTCGTCCCCTGGCTCAACTTCGAGGGTGCATTTGGATTCGAGCCGGATGCGCTCGCCGGAGGCCTTGATCAACCAGTCCTCGCCAGGGGATCCGTTCTCTCCACCGTTGAGGCCCCAAGGGGATGTGGCTCGTCGCTCACCCATCAGCGAAAGCGTTGACGGTTCGAGGAATCGGATGCCGCGCTCGATGCCGTCGCCGCCTCGAAACTGCCCGCTTCCTCCGCTGCTGGTGCGGAGGCGGTACCGGGTGACCGTGAATGGGTAGTGCGCTGCGAGGGAGGTGATTGGGGTGTTCTTCGTATTGGTCATTCCGGTCTGAATCCCGGACTGACCATCCCTTAGCGGGCGAGCACCTTGGCCGCCAGCAACCGTTTCGTAGTAGGCGAACGTGTCGTTTCCGATCAGGACGTTGTTC
Source organism: Actinomycetota bacterium (assembly GCA_027728645.1). Taxonomy (GTDB): domain Bacteria; phylum Actinomycetota; class Acidimicrobiia; order Spongiisociales; family UBA5794; genus UBA5794. The sequence continues at coordinate 1,681 of JAQCAA010000030.1, forward strand.
ATTGTCCCCTGACCCGCCGCTGGGACACGATGTGGCGCAAACGGGGCGAGGGCGCCGAGCAGCACATCAGCTATTCGTTGCGATGTCTCAACATTTCCAGCCGCCACGGCTGCCGGTTTGACTGCATCGACAATCGATCCTGGCCTCGTGATGAGGTTGAGCGGCCTGTGCGCTCCTCCGGTGGCTGGGATCAGCGGATCGGTTGCAACCCTCACGGCATAGGCAAGACAAGACCCCGTTACGGCTCGCACCGCGTTGATGTTTCCAGCGACCTGGTCCGCGGATCGAGAGAAGTCTGCTGTCAACTCGGAGCCCGAAACAGTGATCTCGACAACGATCTCTACAAGGTCACCCTTGAACTCCATGAAGTCGGTGAATGATGAAGACCCGTCTTCGAGCAGCGATATTGCTGCTGCCATTCGTCGCTCGCCATATGTCAACAAGGCATCACTGAGACTCGCGAACGAAGCAACGGTGAGACCCTGTACAAGGGCCTCGAGCCGGATGGCCCCTGCTTCGTTCGCACCGACCTGCGCCGAAAGGTCACCGCGACGTTCCGCTGGCGTACGAGTGGCTTCGATGAACGGCACAAGAAAGGCGTCGTCCCACACGCCATTGCGAGCAGCAACCATCGGTGAAATTACGATTCCCTCTTGCATCACCGTCGTTGCGTGCGCTGGCATCGAACCAGGCGCCTCTCCGCCAACATCCGCGTGGTGAGCTCTGTTGCCGACCCAGGCCACCAGCGTGTTTCCGACGTAGACAGGACGGACGAGTGTCAGATCGTTGAGGTGTGTGCCACCAGCAAACGGATCGTTGACCGCGTACTGGGTCCCCGGCTCAGGGGAAGACCCAAAAAGGTCGAGGACTGCGCGAACGGACGCTGGCATCGAGCCGAGGTGCACAGGGATATGTTCGGCTTGGGCAAGCATTTCGCCCTCCGGGGTGAAGACGGCTGCTGAGCAGTCAACCCGCTCTTTGATGTTTGGAGAGAACGAAGTGTTGCGAAGCACGATCCCCATTTCCTCAGCGACCGAAGCAAGCTGATTCCGAACAATCTCGAGGACGATTGGATCGACGGTCACCACGTCACCTCGATCGACCCGTCCGGCGCTACAACTCCCGATTCGCCCTCGCCGACAAAGGTTGTGGCCTCATCCTCCTCCACGATCGTTGGGCCTGTAATGACAGCCCCCACTCCCAGGTCATTGCGATTCACAACAACTGCCTGTGTCAGCCCGGTACGCCCCCAGATTGTTCGCATCGTGAACGGTGCCTGTCCGCGAGCAGGGGTCTGTGGAAGTTCATCGATGGTCAGCGACGGCCTACCAAAAGCGGTGCATCGAACTGTCACAATCTCCACAGGATCATCGGGCCTCGCAAACCCATTCCTACGTTCGTGGGCTTCGTGGAATCTCACAGCCACGTCTTCGGACGAATCGCCCATCCCGAAGAGAACACCAATCTCGTGGGACTGACCGAGGTATCGCACATCGACAACCAGTTCTATGCGATCAACTCCGTGCCCGGCGTCGGCGAGCGCCTGAGATGCGTTTGCCGTAAGCGCGCTCGCGACACCTTCTATCTGTGAAAGATCGGTTCCTGTGACAAATACGGACTGCGCAACATCGGATCTTGGCGGCGCAAGCAACAGCCCGAGTGCCGAGAACACCCCTCCATGTGGCGGAATCACAACTCCGGCCATGCCAAGGGTCCTCGCGAGGGACGTAGCGTGGAGGCCCCCAGCACCACCAAACGCATACAGGTGAGCTCCCCGCGGATCGGTTCCCTCCTCGATCGAAACCTTCCTGATCGCTCCCCCCATCACATCCTCGGCGATCGCGATTATGCCGACAGCCGTTTCCTCAATCGGGAGTCCAAGCGTTTCGGCAAGCGGCTCTATAGCTGCAACCGCGCTGTTGAAATCGATCGAAACCGAACCTCCAAGGCTTGCATCCGGAGCGATTCGACCGAGAACCACATTCGCATCCGACACCGTGGCCCGTGATCCACCCTTGCCATAACAAGCTGGCCCAGGCTCGGCGCCAGCACTCTGAGGGCCGACACGAAGGGAGCCCCCAGCATCAATCCATGCGATTGACCCACCACCTGCACCAACGGTATGGATGCCAACAGAGGGGAGCCTGCACTCGTACCCGCCAATCGTTCGCTGGTATGAGATATCGAACACGCCCTCGTCGATCCGGCAAACATCCGTTGACGTGCCCCCCATATCGAACGAAACCACGCGGCGGTTTCCGTGGGCACCAGCAAAGGCTGCGGTAGCGATAACCCCTCCTGCCGGTCCCGAGAGCAGGATGCTTGCAGGGAGAGCCGCAGCATCGGACGCAGAAATGAGGCCTCCAGATGAACGCATCAGGGACATTTTTCGCACAAGCCCCGACTCGACCAGCGTGGCATCGAGCGAGGCGAGATAGTGGGCTGAAGACGGAGTCAGATAGGCATTGAGAACCGTGGTCGAGGTTCGTTCGTACTCCCTGAACTCTGGTGCAACGACCGAAGAGAGGCTCACAGGGCCTTCGAATCCATGCTCTCTGAGAGACTCAAGAATCGCCCGTTCGCGATCAGGTTCTTCATGTCCGTTCACGAACGCTACGGCAACCGCCTCAGCTTCTATCTCGATGACGGCTGCAAAGTCGCGATCCACTCCGATTCGGTCGTCTCTTGACACAAGCGGGCGCGGTCTGTCGTGATAGGAGTCATACAGGGACGGCCGATCCTGCCTTGCGATCTCGATCACGTCTTCGAACCCCACATCTGTGATCAATGCCGTCCTCGCCCCCTTGCCTTCAAGCAAGGCGTTGGTTGCGACGGTTGTCCCGTGAATGAACAGATTGATTGGAGTCCCTGCTGCCAATGTCTCGGCACCCGTCGCGATGCCATCGCTTTGGACAGCTGTCGTCAGGACCTTGACCGTCGTGATGGCATTGGCATCCACCAGCACAAGATCCGTGAACGTTCCTCCGACATCGGCTCCGAGGATCACCTTTGAACCCCGCTACTCTCCCGGTCAAGATCAAGGAGATTGCCAATGGGCGTCGTCGTAGAAACCACACCGAATCCGAGGGCTATGAAGTTCACGCTCGGGGTCCCGGTTGGCGGCCCAGCCACCTTCACCGATGCTGGCACGGCAGACGAGCGGGTAGCTGGCATTCTCGACCTTGAAGGGGTGACATCCGTGTTTATGACAGGCAACTTCGTCACGGTCACGAGAACAGAGGCAGCAACGTGGGGCGATCTTACCGATCCCATCGTTGCCGTTCTCACCGCTTCCTTCGAGTAGATCAATGGCACGGGTCAAACCGTACTACTGACCGCTCCCCTCAGATCTCTCAAGCCGCCTGATGTTCACGGAAGGTCGATGTCGAGAGGCAATGCGTCGACCAACCAGCCATCAGGCCCCACCGTTAGAGCAACCGAGACCGCCCGCACCGGATCGCGAACGAATCCGCCCTCCTCTTCGTGAACCGTCCTGTATGCCACGGAAACCTCGACCCCTGTTTCGTGATCGACGACTTCGAACGTCTTGGCCCATTCGACGAATACGCCAAATCCATCGTGTTCTCGATGTGGGAGCTCGGCAGCGGTCTCATCCCCAGCAAGGACCGATTCGAGGCTTGCCAGCGTTTCAGCGGATCCGTCCCTCGTAAAGAAGTCTGTGACGAACCACTCAGCTATCAGCTTCGGCGTCTCGTTGCCAGAGGCAGATGGGTCGCCAAAGGTCTCACCAACTCCAGCCATCAGGTCTGCCTCACTGACACTCACGATTGGTGCCAGCGGGGGCGGAGCAAAGGGGCTGTCGGGGCCGAGAACAAATGGTGTTGCATCAGCCACAGCGACCGGTTCGGGGGCTGGCGCGGCCTGGATCACTGTGCCACCCCCGAATGCCCTCGCCCCGATGAAGAGCACAACGATGGCCGCAAGAATACCACCAGCGATGTAGACCCTCTTATCGATACTCGGTTGGGCATCAGCCACCAGATTCGCCCACGGAATCTGTTCGTATTCTTCAGCATCCAAGACTGTTCACCTCTCTGGTAGGACGAGAACCTGACCGGGGAAAATGAGGCTCGGATTGGAGCCGATCACCCCGCGGTTCAGGTCGTAGATTTCGCGCCACATTGCACTGATCGAAGCGCCAGTAATCGGGTGGTCAGATGTGCGAAGTATTGACCTGGCGATCCGCCACAGACACTCGCCCGATACAACCGTGTGGGAGGATCCGTTCGTCGATGTCGTTCCACGGTTGACCATCACCGCGTCACTCGCCAAGAGCGAGCGATTGGTCAGCGCCGAGGCTGGTGAGGGCGTGGCATGCAAAGCCGCTGAAGAAACCGTCTTCGGAGAGTCAGCCTCTGAGGAAACACTGTCAACTTCGATCATGGTGCGGTCCCGCTGGGGAACCACCGAAGCAGCCACCGGCAGTGCACGCCACGACATCAAAGCGATCATCAATCCGACGCCTGCCGCGACGAACTGCGTCGAACGAGATCGGCGAGATCGAGGGCGGCTCAAGAAGGCATGCGCAACGGCCCAGATCCCATCGCTGGCGAACCACAGGCCAAGAATGCCAAGCACAGAGGCGAGATACAACGAAGCAGGTTCCATGTCTGCACGGTGCCAAACCAAGCCTCGCGTTTCAAGACTTCCGATTCGACAAATTCGTACCCTCGCTGGGCTAGCCAGCACTCACGGGTTGCCAGGCGTGGTGCAGATGGGTCACCATCTACCCGCCGATGTAGCTCATCTCGACTTTGGGGTTTGGGAGTGCAACGCCACCACGGAGTTCGGAGTAACGGTCGTCACGGTTGTTCCACACATCAATGAAGATCTGGGTGAGGTCGGCATCCGTCGCACCTGCCCTCATCGGACCTCGGAGGTCTGTCCCGGTCCCTGCGAACAGACAGGTATAGAGACTGCCCTCGGCCGAAAGCCGGAGTCGCGTGCACGAACCACAGAATGGTTGGCTGACAGAAGAGATGAAGCCAATTTCTCCCTCGCCGTCGCTGTAACGCATCCGAGTTGCCACCTCTCCTCGATACGACGCATCGACTGGCTCGATCGCCCACCGAGAACCAACAATCTGCGCGATCTGAGCCGAAGTCACAACCTCATCGAGCTTCCACTGGTTCGTCGTGCCCACGTCCATGTACTCGATAAACCGCAGAATGTGGTTGGTCTGTCGAAAGTATTCTGCGAGCGGGAGGATCTGATCCTCGTTCCAGCCCTTCCGGACTACTGCATTGATCTTGATCGGACCAAGCCCTGCCGCAACGGCGTCCTCGATTGCATCGAGGACAACGGATACGGATACATCGGTGTCGATCATGGCTCGGAACCGGTCGTCGTCGATGGCGTCAAGACTGATCGTGACTCTGTCCAACCCGGCGTCTGAGAGCGACTCTGCCATCTTCGACAATTGGAGAGCGTTCGTCGTCATAGCAAGATCGTCGATTCCAGCGATTCCAGACAGCGACCCAACCAGCGTTCCGACTTGCCTGCGAAGCAACGGTTCTCCACCGGTGAGACGCACCTTCACCACGCCGAGTTCGACAGCGATTCTTGCTAGGCGATCGATCTCGCCATAGGTCAGGATGTCGGTGCGGCTGAGGTACTCGTGGTTGTCGTAGATCTCACGGGGCATGCAGTACACGCACCTGAAACTGCAGCGGTCCGTGACCGAAATGCGCAGATCTCGCATCGGCCGATTGAGCGTGTCGTTCACCATCTTCGAAACGCTAGCGAACAGGGAGCCTTTGTGAACCGCTAGTTGACGAGGGAAAGGAACTCCGAGCGGGTGCGGGCGTCTGACCGGAATGTCCCGCGCATTGAGCTTGTGACCATGTTGCTCTCCTGCTTCTGTACACCGCGCATCATCATGCACAGATGCTTGCCCTCCATGACAACACCCACTCCATGGGGATCAAGGACGTCAGCCAAAGCGTCTGCAACCTGATTCGTCAGGCGTTCTTGCACCTGGAGACGTCGTGCATAGACATCCACAATGCGCGCGATCTTGGAGAGGCCGATGATCTTGCCCTTCGGCAGGTACGCGACCGTCGCTTTGCCGAAGAAGGGAAGCATGTGGTGCTCGCACATCGAATAAAACTCGACGTCGCGCACGACAACCATCTCCTCTGCACCTTCGGCATCGAAAATGGCATCGTTTACGACCTCCTCGAGTGAGGTCGTGTAACCGCTGGTCAAAAAGTCCAAGGCTTTGGCAACCCTGAGTGGAGTCCTCCGAAGGCCCTCGCGTTCGGGGTCCTCGCCAATCTCGAGAAGCTGGGAGCGGATGAGCTCTTCGAGACGCGGGGCGTACACGTCGTCCGAGTCGATATCGAAACCGACAGAACGAGTCACGTATGGAAGGCTGAGATCTGGTCCCCTCGAAGGCGTTGCTTCATCGCTTGTGACAGACATCTCGGCAGCAATTTGTGTCGCAGTCTTGCCAGAAACGGGGTGTACCCAGTCCGGGGCCACGTCGGCCACAGGGACAGCGACGTGCTTGTGCAGCTCAACACCTGAATCCGGAATGGACCAGGTGTCAAAGTCCTTGACGAGGTCGGAGTAGAACACGATGTCGAGATCGATCGTCCGAGGTTCGTTCGGATCCTCGGTGCGGGTCCTACCGAGAACATCTTCGATTGACCGCAACGCATCGCGCAGTTCCTCTGGACCGACGGTGGTTGAAATCACCACGGCAGCGTTGTAATAATCAGGTGCGTTCGGTGTGTCGCCAATCGCAGTGGTGTCGAAGCACGCACTTACCCCTTCGACCGTCATGTCCTTGGATCGCCGCATAAGCCGCACCGCCTCAGGGAGGCAGCGGTCTCTGTCGATGTTGGATCCCGCAAGGACGACGGCCCTTACCTTCTGTCCAATCACGGTTTGCCTTTCGTTTCGTGCATTACTCAACACGCGAACGGGTGATTCTGATTCCCACAGAACGAGCGAACCTCAAAGCACCAGGCTTTTCGACAGAGATCTCCACCGAAACAACCCGTTCGTTTGCAAGGCAAATATCTGCTAGCTCTTGCACCAATCGCTCGACGAGCATCGGTTCACCGGCCTCGATATGGGCGATCATCTGCTTTGTGATAGTGCGGTAGTTAACAGCGTCTTGGATGTCATCTGATTCGGCCGCTACGCGAGTGTCGGCGTACAAGACCGCGTTGACAAGAATCTCTTGGTTGTGAATTCGTTCGTCAGGCTTGATCCCGACGATTCCCTGAATTGAGAGGTCTTTGATCATGATCTGATCGAGGTGACCGCTCGTCATTGCAGGTGGGCCCCTCCGTCAACACGAATGATCTCCCCTGTGATGAAGTCGTTTCTGCACAGGAACACAACGGTGTCAGCAACCACTGAGGCTCCTCCCACTCTGGCAAGCGGAAGGCTCGCTGCGAGGTTCGCTGCGTATCCGTCGGATTGGTCAGCAGGAGGGAGGATCACACCGAGTGCAACTGCGTTAACTCGGATCTGGGGCGCAAGGTCCAGGGCTGCGGCTCTGGTGAGGGTATCAACTGCACCTTTGGCGAGCAGGTACGAAAGGTGTTTCTTATAGGGATGCATCGTTCGGGCATCGGTGATGTTGACGACCGCAGCGTCAAGGTCCTGCGGCAATGCCAGAGCCATTGCCTGAATCAACATCACTGGGGACTCAACAGAAACAGCGTTTGTCGACCTAAGGGCGCCGACAGAGACGGTTGCGATGTCGTCGGTTGCGAACCCTGAGGCGTTGTTTACAAGAATCGAGATCGGTCCAAGCGCTGCCTCTGCATCGGAGATGAGCTGTCGAGCCAACTCGGGGTCAGAGAGGTCAGCAGGACCAGCCGCCGCGACGCCACCCGACGCAACAATCTGGTCACGTACCGAGTTTGCGGCGTCGGCACTTGAGTTGTAATGGATGTACACGCGGGCTCCGGCTTCCGCGAGCGCGAGAGAAATCGCCTTCCCAACTCGTGCACCCCCACCAGTGACGATCGCGTTTTTGCCGGTGAGGTTCATACGGCAAGGTTAGCGATGATGCCCTCATGAGTCTGGAGGTTCTATGCTCACCCTCGTGAGCACGACAGATTCAAAGCCAGGCCGTTGGATACTCCCCGTTGTCATATTGGCATTGATCGGGTTCACCTATCTGTTTGTTGATGCCCTGCCGCCTGCCGAAGTTGCGGCCTCGACAAGCACGACCACTGCTACCACCACGACAACCACCGTTCCACCGACCACATCGACAACACTTCCCAATGACATTCTCGCCTTTCTACAAGAGATCGACCGATTCGAGACCGAATCGCGTGCGCTCCAGACCGATCTTGATCAGGTAAACGATGACTGGGAGGACAGTGACCGCACAGGCGCAACGCTCGATCAGACGAGGCTTGGATTCGAGGACGTACGAGATGCCGCTCAAGAACTTGCGAATCAGGTCGCTGCTGCGAATGTCCCAGAGCCGTTCCCGCCAGCGTGGACGGAGACGGTCGTTGCGTCGCAGCTACTCGTGACGACAGCCGACGATGTCATCGCCGGCCTGCTCGCTCCCGATGATGGCAGTGATCGGCGGGCGGCGGTCATTGCCTACGGCGAGGCAACAACCGCCTTCATTCAGCAGCTCGACGTGGTGCGAGCCCTCACTCCATAGCCATGGATACGCCATCGTCCGAGCTCTGGTGGAACCGTCCAGAGGTTTGGGCAGGAGCAGCTCTCGCCGGATTCGCCGCCGTCGATTCCTTCAGCCCATCTCTGATGCACCGGGCAACGGCCCACCAAGCGCTCCTCGCCGGACTTTCAGGCACAATCGGATGGGCCACGGGTTCAGCCGCATATGCGATCGGTGCTCGCACGAACAACGCCGGGGCAGACACAGCGATCCTCGCGACGGCGGCGGCGGCTGGCCTTGCAGCCAGACATCTCATTCCTTGGCATGAGCGGGAGCCCCAGTGGAGGGCTCCCATTCGCTCCGTTGCGCAGATTGTGGGAGCAGGCGCTGCTTCCGCGACATTGGTCACAGCCGTCCGAAATTCGTCAAGCAGGACGGCCGTCGGCGTTGGGGCGGGGGTTATCGCTGCCGCGGTAGGTGCCGTTTCGATCAAGAAGGAGATCGCAAGACAGGAGGCGAACCGCGGTGACCACGACCTCGAAGCGCCGAAGCCGTGGCAGGCACTCCTCCAGGGTGCTGGAGTCCTGGGAGTCCTTGGCGCTCTGATTGGGGGCTACCGCAATTCGGGCGGCGCGCTTGCTCGAGTCATGCAGAAACGGCTTGGCGTGCCTCCCTATGCAGCTCGACACGCCGGCCGCGCGATCGCTACTGGTGTGTGGGTGCTTGGGGTACGTGCTGTGTTCCGATCCCTCACCGGTGGTCTCGCCCGCTATGACAGAGTCGTTGACCCTGGCTATGACCAACCGCCACTCTCCTATCAGAGATCTGGCGGACCTGGGTCAGAGGTTCCTTGGGCTCGACTCGGACGACAAGGGCGCAGATTCATTACTGATGCGCCTACATCCGAAGGTATAGAAGCCATCATGGGGCAGCGAGCAATCGCCGAACCGGTGCGAGTGTTTGTCGGCTACGACGCTGCCCGATCGGCCGAGGCCAGGGTCGCCCTCGCTATGGCCGAACTCCGCAGGACAGCCGCCTTCGATCGAGGCCTCCTCATCGTGTCGTGCCCTGCTGGCACGGGGTATGTCAACACACTGCCGATGGAGGTCGCCGAGTACGCAACGCTTGGAAACTGTGCCGCCGTCGCGGTTCAGTTTGCGAGGCTGCCATCACTCCTCGCACTCCAAGAGACGCCGTACGGTGCCGATCATCACAGGTTGCTGCTTGCAGCAATCAAGCACGAACTTGAAACTCGGCCTCCAGAGGATCGACCGAAAGTCGTTGTCTATGGCGAGAGCCTTGGTGCATGGGCCGGTCAGGACGCCTTCATCGGTGGCGACATCGAGTCGATCAAGGCTCTTGGAGTTTCTGAAGCATTGTGGGTTGGCACGCCGTACTACAGCAAGTGGCGGCACGAGTCCCTGTACACAGGCGACGCAGCCCCAGGGACCGTTGAACAGATCGACAGCTTTGAGGAACTCGATACAGCTTCTAGCGCGCGAATCGTGACACTCCTCACGCATTACAACGACCCCGTCGCACTTATCAACGCGACGATGTTCTACAAGGAACCGCAATGGCTCATGGACTCGCCCAGGAAGCCAGGCATCTCATCGAGTCAACGATGGAGACCGGTAATCACCGGCTTCCAAACCATGGTGGATGCCGTCAATGCGACGAACCCCACGCCTGGCGTCTTCCGAGCCTTCGGCCACGACTACCGGCTCGACCTCCCGAGGGTCACGGTCGCCGCCTACCGCCTGCCAGAACCTTCACAGGACCAGTGGGACCGCATGCTGACCAGACTCCAGAAAGACGAAGCAGCCAGGGTCAACGCCATGAAGCTCGCAGCCAAGCCCCTGTTCGTCCTCGAAGACACAGACCTCGGCGACTAGCCAGCTCCGCTATCCAGCAGCCGCACCGCAAATCGTTTCGGTGATGAGGGCAGCGATCTCATAAGGGTCGGCGTTTGCGTTTGGCCTGCGGTCCTCAATGTAGCCCTTCTTATCGAGCGCCACCTGCCAAGGGATACGCACCGACGCTCCGCGGTTGGAGACGCCGTAGGAGTATTCAGACCACGGGGCAGTCTCGTGGAGACCCGTGAGGCGTTCTTCGATGCCTGCTCCGTAGGCAACCACATGCTCCTTGGCCTTCGTCCCGAGAGCTTCGCATGCCGCAATGATCGGGTCCCAGCCCTCACGCATGGCCTTCGTTGAGAAGTTGGCGTGCATCCCAGCGCCGTTCCAATCCCCTCTGACAGGCTTCGGATCGAGGGTTGCCGAGATGTCATAGCTCTCTCCAATCCGGTAGAGCAACCAGCGAGCAAGCCACACCGAATCGCCGATCTCGACAGTGTCGACCGGTCCGATCTGGAACTCCCACTGGCCAATCATCACTTCCGCATTGGTACCTGAGATAGCGATCCCTGCAGCGATGCATGCAGCGGTGTGGTCCTCAACGACCTCCCTGCCCCAGATTTCATCTGCACCGATGCCGCAGTAATACCTGCCCTGAGGGGCAGGCAAGCCATCGCGTGGCCATCCGAACGGACGGCCGTACTTGAAGAACGTGTACTCCTGCTCCATCCCGAACCACGGCTCCTGATCGCCATACTTCTCGAGAGCCGCGACGGCGCGAGCCCTCGTGTTCGACTCGTGGGGCTCCATATTTATGTCGAGAACTTCGCACAACACCAAGAGATCGTCCCCGCCGCGGATCGGATCCATGATGACTTTGACCGGCCGCAGAACACAATCTGAGGAACTCCCAGGCGCCTGCTCCGTAGATGAACCGTCAAATCCCCAAATCGGAAGTTCTGCACCGTCTGGCAGGACCCTCGTCTTTGACCGAAGCTTTGCTGTCGGCTTCTGGCCGTCTATCCAGATGTATTCGGCTCTGTATGGCATGGAATCTCACTTTCGATTTGGAAACGAGCTGATTCGGGCGGACCGTTGGGGGTACCCGCCACACCCCTCGAATTATCTTTCGCAATGGAACCAGATACCGATTTCTCTCCGGTAACGCGAGTGTGAACTCTGTGTTTCGTGGCGGATCTCATCTGGCGCAACGCCCAAAGTTCCGTACGATGAGACTATGGAGGCACAACAGACAGTACCACTGCGGCAAAAGGAATACGTTCTCAGCACTGTGCAGGAGCGCGGGATTCGGTTTATCCGCCTCTGGTTCACGGATGTGCAGGGGTTCCTGAAATCGTTCGCCATCACGCCAGCGGAGCTTGAGCTCGCGCTCGACGAGGGGGTGTCGTTCGACGGCTCATCCATCGACGGCTTCTCCCGATCGCACGAAGCTGACATGCTCGCGAAGCCCGATCCGACAACATTCCAGATCCTGCCGTGGAAGACCGGAGACGCGGGGGTAGCACGGATGTTCTGTGACATCGTGACACCAGACGGCGACCCGTTCGACGGCGACCCTCGCAACGTTCTGCGACGCAACCTCGAGAAGGCTGCCGAACTCGGGTATTCGTTCTACGTCGCGCCTGAGATCGAGTACTTCTACTTCGCCGACAGTTCCCCGGACCCTCAGGTCCTCGACAGAGGCGGCTACTTCGATCTCACGCCACTCGATGTGGCACAGGAGTATCGGAGGTCCACAATCCTGAAGCTTGAGCAACTCGGGATTCCCGTTGCATTCAGTCACCACGAGGTGTCGCCGTCCCAACACGAGCTTGACCTCAGGCATACCGACGCTTTGACGATGGCAGACAACATCACCACCACACGATTGACTGTCAAAGAGATTGCAATCGAACATGGGATCTATGCCACCTTTATGCCGAAGCCACTAGAGGCGCATGACGGATCAGGCATGCACCTCCATCTGTCGCTGTATCAGGGCGATGAGAACGCCTTCTACGACGAAAGCGGCGAATACGGGCTCTCCAAGGTTGCGCGGGGATTCATGGCTGGATTGTTGATGCATGCTTCAGAAATCACAGCCATCACCAACCAGTGGGTGAACTCGTACAAGCGCTTGGTCGGCGGGTTCGATGCCCCGACCTACGAAACCTGGGCTAGGAACGACCAAAGCGCCCTCGTGAGGGTTCCTGCCACCCGAAAGGGCAAAATCGATGCCACACGCATCGAGTTTCGCTCACCTGACAGTTCCTGCAACCCATACCTCGCCCTATCCGTGATCCTTGCCGCTGGTCTGAAAGGAATCGCAAACAACTACGAACTGCCGCCAGAGGCAGGCTCCGAGATCCTCGAGATGTCGGATGCTCAGCGATCGGCGGCGGGTGTCCGCCACATTCCAAGGAACCTTGCTGAAGCGATCAAAGCACTCGAAGGATCGGATCTCGCTAGGGAGGCCCTCGGCGACCATGTCTTTGAGTGGTTCCTCAAGAACAAGAAGCGAGAATGGGCAAAGTACGAGCAGCACGTTTCGAGGTTTGAACTCGAGGAATACCTTCCGGTGCTGTGATGTATGTCCTCATCCATCCAGGGTCGCCTTCACAGGCGCTCACGGCCGCAGTGTTAACAGCTGGGTACCAGCCAGTGCCGATCGCCGACCTCGGTGAAGCGGCAGACAAGGAACCTTTGGAGGGGTGGGCTGCGGGGATCGTCGAGCTTGGAAACGACCCTTCTCGTGCAATCACCCTGTCTGCGAAGCTACGAGATGAGTACCAAGTCCCGATTCTGGTCGTCGTCGACAGGACGCTGACGGCCGACCTTGGGGACGAGACAGACTTCGACGACTTCATCCTCACGCCTGTTGACGTCGTTGAACTGCGGATCCGGCTTTCGCGCCTCGGTGTCGCAGCCGCGGTCGATTCCGACGATCCAGTCCTTCGATTCTCCGACCTTGAGCTCAACACCGCTACGTACCAGGCAACGATCGCGGGGAGCCCTCGCGATCTGACGTACATGGAGTACGAGCTCCTCAGATTCCTTGTCGAACATCCAAACCGTGTCTGGAGCCGGGAGCAGATCCTCGCGAAGGTATGGGGCTACGACTACTTCGGAGGCTCAAGGACTGTCGATGTCCACGTGCGAAGGCTCAGAGCCAAACTCGGCGAGGAACGGGCGTCGTGGATCACAACTGTTCGTTCCGTCGGCTACCGATTCGGCTGAGTCCCGCTCTGCGCCCACCGCCTTGCGCCTACCGTCACAACCTTCCTATTGTCCATTCAGGGGAATTGGAGTATGATGGCTAGCATGGCAACACTGATCGACCTGACCATCGACAAGCAGAATCGGATGTCCGTTGGCAAACTTGGACTGAGCGAGGGCCACGCCGTGGCAGAAGAGCTTCCCGACGGCTCGGGCTGGGTAATCCGCCCGGCACAGCTTGTGACTCAGGCTCAGATTGACATCATGTCTCATGAACAGAACGCCTCAGCCATCGAACGCTCCCTCGTAGACATTGCCCAGGGTCACGTTGAACCCCGGACTCGTCGCTGAACATTGCGCCTCGAACTGTGAAGCTTGAGTTCTCCAGGTTCTTCGCAGAGGGATACCGAGCACTCGACATTCGTGATGTTGGGGCCGTGGACTCGATGCTCGATCGGTTGGAAGCAGAACACGATCGTCCCCACATGAGAAACGTCATAGCGGTCGCGTCTACCAAGCTCTACGCCACACCGCGGTTTGACACTCCGAGCGGTAATCGCCGAATTACGTGGCAATACAGCGTTGATGATCCGACCAGCGTCATCTACTGCGTCACCGTTGCTATAGCCGACGCCACAAAACAGCCTTGAGAACCTCGCTGACGGTTCGGTGTCAGCCGAATTCGATTCCTTGAGCTAGTGGGAGATCCTTCGACCAGTTAACGGTGACTGTTTGGCGTCTCATGTAGGCCTTCCACGAATCTGATCCTGATTCCCGACCCCCACCGGTCTCCTTTTCTCCACCAAACGCACCGCCAATCTCAGCACCGGATGTGCCGATGTTGACGTTCGCTATTCCACAATCGGAGCCTTCCGCTGAGAGAAACAGCTCAGAGGTTCGGATCGAGTCGGTGAAGATCGCAGACGACAGCCCTTGAGGAACACCGTTGTTGACAGCAAGCGCTTCTTCAAACGAATCGACCTCGATGAGGTACATCATCGGGCCAAACGTCTCCTGTTGGGCAATCGGAGCGTCTTCTGGCAATCGCACAAGCGTTGGCTCAAAGAAAAAGCCGGTTCTGTCCGGCTCGTTTCCTCCTGCAAGCAGCTCGCCACCCTGTTCGAGGGCGATCGCGAGGGCAGCCTTCGTGTTGTCGACAGCACTCTGGCTGACGAGCGGACCAACAAGGGTGGCCGCATCAAGTGGGTCGCCCATTGGAATCTGACCATACGCAGCGATGAGCTTTTTGGTGAGTAGCTCCGCGATGTCCCTGTGCACGATCAGTCTGCGCAGCGAGGTGCATCTCTGGCCTGCTGTTCCGGCAGCCGAGAACAACGCTCCTCTGACCGCAAGATCGAGGTCTGCATCGTCCATCACGATGATGGCGTTGTTGCCACCAAGCTCCAGCAGCGACCGTCCGAGTCGCTTGGCGACCTGGGTGCCGACTTGTTGACCCATGCGCACCGAGCCGGTTGCGGAGATCAGCGGGAGTCTCGGGTCATCGACCATGGCTGCACCGACTGGATCGACATCTCCAACGGTGAGGTTGAAAACACCTTCGAAGCCGGTACCACTCATGACCTCATGGCAAATGTTCTGAATGGCCACCGATGTGAGCGGGGTGATCGGTGACGGCTTCCAAATCATCGTGTCGCCACAAACGGCAGCGATAAGGGCGTTCCAAGACCAGACCGCGGCAGGAAAGTTGAAGGCAGAGATGATGCCGATGGGGCCGAGTGGTTGCCACTGCTCAAACATACGATGACGTGGGCGTTCCGACGCAATCGTAAGGCCGTACAGCTGTCGAGACAGGCCGACCGCAAAGTCGGCAACGTCAATCATTTCTTGAACTTCTCCCTCGCCCTCAGCGCGAATCTTCCCTACCTCCATCGAGATGAGGGCACCGAGTGGCTCTTTGTATTCGCGAAGCGCATTGCCAATCTGGCGCACGAACTCACCGCGCTGCGGGGCAGGGACCACGCGCCATCGCTCGAATGTCTCTACCGATGCTTGGACCGCTGCTTCGTAGTCCGCTGCGTCTGCCATACGAACCGTTCCAATAACAGCTTCGGTCGTCGGGTCGATGGACTCGATAGGCGTGCCCGAACCCTCCCTCCAACCGCCGGCATAGGAGCCGGACGTGACGAAGTCGATTCCCAGGGCGGCGAGTACGGCTTCACGGTTCACAGGGAACTCCTTCTTGCGCGGCATTGCATACCGGCGGGCAGCACGCCGACGGCTTGACTCAAGGGTAGAGGCAACCTCGCCTCAGATGCACGGGCTAGCGAGCGGCGATGCACTCGATTTCGACTTGGAATCCGCCGGGAAGAGCGCCGGCCTGGAATGTTGACCGTGCCGGTTTGGCGTCTCCGACATACTCGGCGTACACCGCGTTGACGGCACCAAAATCTGCGATGTCGGCGAGGAAGATTGTCGTCTTTACGATGTCGTCGTACCCGAGGCCGACGTCACCGAGTACGGCGCCGATGTTCTTCATGACCTGATGGGTTTCATCGGCGACCGAGCCTTGGACGCGGTCCCCGGTTTCGGGGACCAACGCCACCATGCCGGAGCAGAAGACGAATCCGTTGGCCTCAGTCGCGATGCTGTAGGGCCCCATCGCAGCGGGTCCATGCGGAGCAGAATGAATAGTCTTGGGCATGAAGAGTCCTTCGGTTTACGGCCTACGAATTATGGCAGAAGACTGCCAATCCCGAACGGTAAACGGAGCGAGCTCTGATCGCTCCTAAGAAAAGCTCTTTCCGCAGCCGCAGCCGCCGGTGGAGTTTGGGTTCTCGATCGCGAAACCTGCACCGTCGAGGCCGTTGTCCTTGAAGTCGATCGTTGCGCCTTCGACCATGGTGAGGCTCTCAGCGTCGACCACAACCTTCACACCGTCGGTTGTGTTGACGAAGTCTGTGTCCTCAATAACCGAATCGAAGAACATGTCATAGGAGTAGCCCGAGCAGCCTGCTCTCTTGACCCCGAGTCGAAGAGCGCTCATTTGACCGCCGTCTGCGTCAATCAGTTCTTTAACCTTGGCCGCAGCGTTGGAGGTCAGCGTTACGCCTGCAACCGTCGGTGGTCCGTCCGGTGTAAACCGCACGTCGTGTGTCGTCTGTGGTTCCTGAACGGTCACATTTCCTCCAAGTCGGAAAGGTCTCAAAGATCTCGGAAAGGTCTTCAAAGATCGAACCATGATGTTACCGGTCCGCAAGCCCATCGTCGACGTATTCCTTCAATGGGCCGGAATCCCGCGAAAACATGGTCCGCCAACCCTGGGTACGCGACAACGG
>JAQCAA010000031.1 GCA_027728645.1 Actinomycetota bacterium
CAAAATGAGGGCGTCGGTTGTGGACGCCGCGACAGTCGGCGATGTCGGACGATCGCTTGGTCTCGGAGAACTCATTCGACTCGGCGTCGGAGAACAGCGGAGTGGCGGGGCCGATCGCGACTCAATCCTCTCTGATGTGATGGAAGCGGTCCTCGGAGCAGCGTTGATCGACGCCGGGTTCGAAAAGGCGACTGAGGTCATCCTCTCATTGTGGACGGACCTCATTGTTGCGAACATCGGCGATATGGGCATCACGGATGCAAGATCCCAGCTACAGGAGAGGCTCGCCCGATCGGGTCGCGTCGTGGTTTTTGAGTATGAACGGTCAGGTCCAGACCACGCAACTCTCTTCACCGCATCAGCTCTTGTTGATGGCGCAGTGGTCGGGTCTGGGGAAGCCGGTTCGAAAAAGACGGCCGCAATCGCCGCATCGCAGGATGCTCTTGACTCAGAGCGCGGAGAGAACGACTAGCGTTCCTTCGCGAAACACATGGTTGTAATTCGCTCTGGTAACCTGAGGCACCGTGAAACTTAAACATTTGACACTCCGAGGGTTCAAGTCGTTCGCAGATAGGACCCGACTTGATTTTTCAACAGGAATCAATGTCGTCGTTGGTCCGAATGGCTCAGGGAAGTCGAACATCCTCGATGCGATTGCCTGGGTGATGGGGACCCAGGGCACGAAGTCTCTCCGCACGGAGAAGATGGAGGATGTGGTATTTGCTGGTACCGAGACTCGGCCTCCTCTTTCTCGGGCTGAGGTATCGCTCACCTTCCTGAATGATGACGAGTTGTTCCCTCTCGGGCTCGCAGAGATCACGATTACCAGACGAATCTTTCGGGACGGAACATCCGAGTACGAACTAAACGGCGCCTCTTGCCGCCTGATGGACATTCAGGAACTCCTCTCAGACGGAGGAATCGGACGGCAGCAGCACGTTCTTGTGAATCAGGGCCAAGTAGGCGAGGTCCTGAACGCGAGCCCCGAGGACCACCGATCGGTCATCGAAGAGGCTGCTGGTGTCACAAAACATCGATCCCGACGAGATCGGGCCGTGCGCAGACTTGAACGCACTGACCACGACGTCGAGAGACTCAACGACATTCTCGGAGAGAAACGCAAAGCAATGCGGCCGCTCAAGAGGCAAGCCAACGCGGCAGAGCGCTACGACTCTGTGAAGGACGAAGCTCGTGCGCTGACGCTGTGGCTCGGCGGTGAGGAACTGCGATCGATCCGATCACGCGTCACGCAAGCCGACCTTATGCGCGCCGAACGTACGATGGTTCGTGATGAGACAGATGCAGAATTGTCGTCGATTCTCGGGTCGCTTGAGGGTCTTCGCCAGAGCGCAGGAGAGGTCGGTGCTGCGCTTACTCGCGACACCACCGCAGCAGCCAGACTCGAGACAGTGCGGGAGCGGCTGAGACGTTTTGCACTTGTCGCAAGAGAACGCAGACGTTCGATTGAATCCCGACTTGAGGGCGCAGATGAACGTCGAGAAGATCTTGAACTTGAGCTGGCGGATTTGACGGAGACACTAAAGACCTCAATCGAGGCCGAACGCATTGCAATAGAGAACGCTGAGCGGGCAGAGACCGTTCTGCGAGGCAGGGAGGATGAAGAGCGAGCGCTTGCCGAACAGATTCAACTCCCGACAGAGGGGGTCGTCGCAACCCTTCGTGGTGACCTGAGGTCCTTGGAGATTGCTGCCCAACGCGATGTCGCCGAGGCCGACCAGGTTCGGAGACGAATCGACGCCGTTCAGTCCCGCATCGCTGATGATTCTGCGGAGACGGATCGCCTCAATCTGGAGATTGAGGCGCTTGACTCGTCCGTCACCTCCTTCCAGGACAGTTACCTCGTGCTTCAGAAGAAGCGTGAGGCAGCGCAGGGCGCAGCTGACTTCGACGATGCTTCGGTCGCAGAGTTCCGACTTGAAACAGCCGGCGCTCACGCACGAGTTGAGGCGCTAGAAGCCGCCATGGCTGGTCTCGTTGACGAACGGGCGACTCACATTGCATCGAGTGCGAGCGGTGTGACTGGGATGCTCGCGTCGCGACTGGATGTACCTCCAGACATGGCCGACGCAGTCGATGCGGCTCTCGGCGCCTGGCGTGATTCGTATGTTGTAGACGGAGACGCTTCGGTTCGAGCAGTGGTTGAAGCCTTGAAGTCAGCGGCAACCGGTGGGGTCTCCTTTGTGAAGGCAGGGAGCGGCGGCGCTGATTCGACGAGGGCCGTTGCCACGAGATTCGGCGTGGAGGCCATGGTGGACGTGCTCGGTGCCAAGGCTGACGCTGATCTTGCCGCACGCTTTCTTGGTGATGTCGTCGTGGTTCAGGGATGGATGGCAGGTTGGGACATCATCAGCAAGGAACCATCGGTGCGTGCGGTGACCCCGGAAGGCGACGTGATCTCCGCGAACGGGATGTATGTTGCCCAGCCGGATGGAGCGGGACCTGCCGCGCTTGAGACAGCCCGAGTGACTGTCGAGGCTGCCGAAGCCAAGCTTGCCACTGCAGAAGTAGCGATGCACAAGAGCCGGCTCGCCTTCGATGCCGCGAGAGATGCAGAGAGAACCTCACTCGAAGTGTTGGAGGCAGCAGAAGCCAGGCTTGCAGGCTTGTCCGAGGCGCTCGGCCTGGTCGACCGCTCTCGTGGTGCTTCCATGGAGGAGGTCAGGCGACTGACGGACAGACTTGATGCACTCAACGAGGTTGCCGAGTCGCGCGATGAGCGAGTGTCCTCTGTCAGGGACCGCGTTGCTGAGTTTCAAGGGGAAGAAGCGACACGGCAGGCAGCATGGGACGCACTGAATCAACGCAGACTCGAAGTTGCAACGTTGCGGGATGACGCCAGGAGACTCCGTGAACAGGCAACCGGTGAGCTCGCATCCTTGGTTGAGCGCCGAAGGATTACCGAACGCAGACTCGAAGTCGTGGCTTCCGAGATTCAGCAACTCACCTTCCTCCCAGATACGGATGGTTCGATTGATGTTCTTCGCTCGATTGAGGAGCGGGCGGATCGGGTTGCGGTCGTGGTCGGCGAACACATCGATTTGCTTCGGATCCGCCAGCGCGAACTTCGGGAGAGTGTTGGCAGTGCAAACACGGATCTCAAACTTGCAGAGGAGCGCAGAGAGGTCCTCGAGGTCGAGCGGAGAAGTGTCGCAGAGACCGTGCAAGGACTTGAGATTGAGATCGCGGAACTTAGGGTGAGGGATGAGGCCGTGAGCGAGGGTCTGCGAAGGGATGCCGATGCTGACGAAGCAACGGCGCTCGCCGCTCAGGCACCGGACCTGGAGGATCGCGGAGATCCCAAGTCAAGACTCGCTTCTCTTGAAGCAGACCTTCGCCGGATGGGTCCTATCAATCCGCTCGCTGCCCACGAGTATTCAGAACTTGACGCTGCGGTCGAAGAGCTTGAAAGCCAGCTCGGCGATCTGAACGAGTCCCGTTCTGAGATTCGAAAGGTCGTAGCTGCACTTGATGAGCAGATGGAGAAGCTGTTCAAAGATGCCTTCGCTGAGATTGCTGCCTTCTACGAGGAGAACTTTTCGCTCGTGTTCCCTGGCGGGAAGGGTCAGCTCCGGCTCACGGACACTGCTGAGCTTCTCACCTCGGGTGTACTCGTTGAGGCCCAACCCGCTGGGAAGAAAGTCGGCAGGTTGTCCCTCCTTTCGGGTGGGGAGCGCTCCCTTGCTGCTCTGGCGTTCCTGTTTGCTGTATTCAGAGCCCGGCCCAGCCCGTTCTATGTGCTTGACGAGGTCGAGGCGGCCCTTGACGACGCAAACCTCGCGCGGTTTCTAACGCTTGTCGACACGCTTCGCAATGAGGTTCAGCTCGTGATCATCACCCACCAGCAGCAGACCATGCATGCAGCTGATGTGCTGTACGGCGTGACGATGGAACCAGGCGACACATCAAAGGTGCTCTCGAAGCGCATGTCGCCGGTTACCGTTTAGCGAGTGAGGTCTGGTAATGGGCGGAAATTGAGTTGAGCTTCGTGGTGTGCTCTCGAAGCGCATGTCGCCGGTTACCGTTTAGCTAGTAAACGCAGCGGACGTAGCTGGGATACAACGGAAGCCCGTGGAAGATTTGACAGTCGCATTCATCGTCGTCGCTGCGCTCATCGCTGTCGCGGTGATTGTGGCGGTCCTTGTCCTCAGGTCACGAGCGGCTGAGCGAGATGTTGCACCAGCCCAACCGGCTCCAAAAGAGGTTGAATCCGGTCTTCGCATCAGGCTCGCAAAAACACGTTCTGCGATCGCTGGCGCACTCGGAGCGCGATTTGGCAGCGCTGGCTCTGACGAGTCATGGCAGAGTCTTGAAGATGCTTTGATCCTTGCCGACGTCGGACCGAAGACGTCCGCGGAAATCATCGAAGCGGTCCGTAGACGGGATCCCGAATCGGCGGCTGATGTCTCGATCGCTTTGAGGGAGGTTCTTATTGATTGCTTCGCTTCTCAGAATCGCACACTCAACATTGTTGGAGCACCGGCAGTCGTGGTCGTTGTTGGGGTGAACGGCGGAGGCAAGACCACGACCATCGGCAAGATTGCCCATCAACTTGTCGCGGGCGGATCCACAGTGATCCTTGGTGCGGCAGACACCTTCAGGGCCGCGGCGGACAGCCAACTTGCTGCATGGGGCGACCGAGCTGGCGTTGAGGTCGTATCAGGGGAGACGGGCGCAGACCCAGCAAGCGTGGCCTTTGCTGCCGTGAACAGGGCGAAGAACGTGCAGGTCGACGTGGTGATAATCGATACAGCGGGCCGGCTGCATGCTCACACCAACCTGATGGAGGAACTGAGCAAGCTTGCAAGGGTCGCCGAACGAGAAGCGGGGGCGATCGGCGAGGTGTTGCTTGTGCTCGACGGGTCGACTGGACAGAACGGAATCGCGCAAGCACGGGCGTTCCTAGAAACCGTTTCCGTGACGGGTGTCGTTCTGACCAAGCTCGATGGCAGCGCAAGGGGCGGCGTGGCAGTTGCCGTTGAGCGCGAACTCGGTCTGCCCATCAAGTACATTGGCGTCGGGGAAGGCATTGACGACCTCATCCCATTCAATCCTCGAGAATTTGTGGAGGCTCTCATCTCATGACGACGCCAGAGGAATTGCTTGAAAGAGCAGCCGACGTTGCCACCCGTGCGTACGTGCCGTATTCGTCGTTCAGGGTCGGAGCAGCAGCCGTCGACAGCGATGGCAATGTGCACACAGGAGCGAATGTCGAAAATGCGGCATACCCAGCGACGATTTGTGCTGAGGCGAATGCTGTGACGACAGCCGCTGCGCTTGGCGTGAGGAAGATTGACGCGATTGCTGTTGTCCATCTTGATGGTGACTTGGGTGACTTGTGCACACCATGTGGCAACTGTCGCCAGATTCTGAAGGAGTTCGGCGTCGAAACCGTCATCATGAGAAACCCAGACGGATCTCCACATACCGTCACACTCGAACAGCTTCTCCCGATGGCCTTCGGTCCAGAGGCTTTTGATGCAGAGAGGTAGTGTTGCAATCGAGGATCACGAGGGTCGGCTGATTGATTTTGGCCGCACAGCCGCCGATTACGAGCAGCATCGTCCAGGATTCCCAGAAGACTTCTTCGACCGATTGGCGGCTCTCGGGTGGATTGAACAGGGGAAGCATGCTCTCGACCTTGGCACGGGTACTGGCTCGTTTGCCTTGGGTCTTGCACAGCGTGGACTTGATGTCGTCGGAATCGATATCGCACCGGAACTGCTTGAAGTGGCTCGCACGTCAGCAGAAGAACGAAGCCTGCAGGCGCGGTTCGAGGTCGGAAGGGCTGAAAGCACGGGACAGGACGATGCGAGCTTCGACCTCGTAGCCGCCGGCCAATGCTGGTGGTGGTTCGATTCGGATGCCGCGATGACCGAGGCCAGGCGGATCCTCACTCCTGGTGGCCGCCTGCTTATCTGCAATTTCAGCTACCTACCCCTGCCTGGAACGGTTGCCAACCGAACCGAGGAATTGATCCTTCGGCACAATCCTGGCTGGACCAAGGCCGGATGGCGTGGTGTCCACCCTGAACAAGTTCAGGCGCTCGATGTCGGAGGCTTCGACCGGGTTGAAAGCTTCAGCTATGTGGTGGATGTGGCGTTTGATCATGAGGGTTGGCGGGGTCGGATGCGGACCTGCAACGGGGTTGGATCGGCTCTCAGTTCTCAGCAAGTCAAGAGGTTCGATGCCGATCTCGCTGAGCTGCTTTCAAGCGATTTTCCTGACAGCCTCTCCGTCCCGCACAGGGTGTTCGCAACCAGCGGGGTCACTGCCTAGGGAGAGGGACCCACCCGGTCATCTCAACGCTTGGCTCTGCTCAAGAAGAAACTCGCGGTCGGCTTCGGTAACGGCAAGCTGGTGAGCTCGGTCAAAGGCTGCCAATGCTTGACCTTCTCTTCCGAGTAGACGAAGCATCGTGCCGCGGGCTGCGTGCATGAGGTGATAGCTTTCCAGATCAATGTGCAGTGGGACAATTGCTGAGAGTCCCGCTTCAGGACCTTCGACTTCTGCGAGAGCGATCGCACGGTTGAGGGCGACCACAGGCGTGGGGAGCGCCAAGAGCAGATGATCGTAGAGGGTGACTATCTGCGACCAGTCGGTTGCTTCGAAGGTCTGAGCGTCGCAGTGGACTGCCTGAATCGCTGCTTGGAGTTGGAAGGGGCCCGGTCGATCGCGGCGAATACACTCTCGCACGATTGTTTGTCCCTCGGCAATCAGGCTGCGGTCCCACGTAGACCGATCTTGATCGGCCAAGAGCACGACCGCACCGTCGACGAGGCGGGCTTGGGCCCGTGCCTCGCTCAGCACAATCAGAGCAAGCAGACCTACCGCCTCCGGCTCGTCAGGCATCAAGTCGCCGAGCGAGCGGGCGAGTCGAGTTGCCTCGCCCCGGAGTGCGGCTCTTAGGGGGTCGTTGGCGCCAGTGTTGTAGATGAGGTAGACGACCGACAGAACCGACTGGAGCCGGTCTGGGAGATCGGCGTCGGATGGCACCCGATAGGGGATGTTGGCTGCCTTGATCTTGTACTTTGCTCGAACCAGCCGCTTGGCCATAGCCGGTTCGCTCACAAGGAACGAGCTGGCAACCTCATCCACGCTGAGACCCCCGAGGAGCCGCAACGTCAACGCCACCTGGTGTTCAGGACGCAAAGCGGGATGGCAGCACGTGAAGATCAACCGAAGTTGGTCGTCGCTCACACTCTCGTCCTCTTTTCGGTCCTCTCCGCTGAGTGCGTCACCTGTGTGCACTGAAGCAGTGGCAGCGCCAACCTCGAGATAGAGCTCTCGACCCCGTGCCAAACGGCGGACTTGGTCGACAGCACGGTTCCGTGCAGTGGTGACGATCCATCCTGCCGGGTTGGGAGGGATACCTTCGCGTGGCCATCTGTTGGTTGCGACAACGAACGCATCCTGAACGGCGTCCTCTGCGAGTGTGATGTCACCGAAGATGCGCACCAGCGTCGACACCGCGTGGCCGTAGACCTCTCGAAATACCTCCTCGACGTCAGTCGCATCTTCTCGGCTTGCGACAGAGTCGGTCACCCGTCAGGAGCTTTGTGTGTCGACGAATGGCCAGACTTCGATTGGAGCACCGATGGTGTTCACGACCTTGTCTGCCCACGCCAGCGCCGCATCGAGATCGTCAGCGTTGATGATGTAGAAGCCTGCGATGTGCTCCTTGGACTCAACGAACGGGCCGTCGGTCACGATGGGGCCACCATCGCCTGAGCGAACGACCGTTGCTGCGTCAGAGCCGTGGAGTCGAGCGCTGAAGACGAATGTTCCACTCGATTTCATGTCGGCTTCGAGAGTCGTAATGCCTTCCATCATCTGTTGCATCTGCTCCTGCGTCGGCGGCTCGCGGTGCTCCTGGCCTTCGGCGGTGTATACGGATAACAGGTACTGACTCATGACTGCTCCTCACTGTGGTGCGGGTCGTTCCCGCGCTCACCCTACTTACGAATGGGGTTGTCCAACGAGGACAGTTCTCCACGGCGTTTTGGCGTGGCTCCCGGGAGTATGTTCCCGTTGGCAACGCCAAAACGGAACACGGGTTTCCTGTCCGCCCTATGAGTACGGTATCCAGGCGATGTCGTCCAGCGTCTCGAGATTAGATGCGAGCACGCCCATTTCTGAGAAGGTGAACAGCGTGCCTCCTATGACCATGGACCGATTGATGGGGGCGTTCCACTCCTCACAGCCTTCGCATTCGGAACTGCCGACACTTGGGTGCTTGATCTCTCCAACTTGCTTGACGCGGTTCGGGGTTGCCGTCACAACCACCGCTCCCGAGAAGCTCTCTCCCTTGTCTGATCGCTCGTCCCACGACCAGCGTTGCAGTGGCAGAACGGCGATTCCCTCTGGTGCCCACCACAAGAATGCGTGGTGATCCCATTCGGCTTGTGAATTTGCGTCTTCGAAGGTGAGCCTCGAAAGACGCCTTGGATCTGATGGGTCTGACACATCGAACACAGAAATCTGTGTCCCTTCGATGCGGCCTTCCGACGTGGCGTCCTGTCCGATGCCAAGGAGAAGATTTTCACCGATTGGGTGTAGATACGCGGAGTATCCGTTGATCTTCAATTCGCCCTTGACCTGAGGGTTGGTCGGATCGGAAAGGTCAACGACGTAGAGCGGGTCGACCTGGCGGAATGTGACGACATATCCCTTGTCTTGGATGAACCGGACGGCATAAACCCGCTCGTTCTTTCCGAGCCCGTCGACGAACCCAATCTGCACAAGTTCATCGCCCCTGCGTTCCAGCGTCACGACAGCGGAGACAGGGACATCGGATGAACCCCACCAAGGGTTCTCACCGGTCACCACGACTCGTAGAACGTCCTTGTACTCATCCATCGCCCACTGCGAATGCAGGACACCTTCGACCTCGCCGGATGCGACATAGGTTGCCGTATCCGGATCGGTGATGTCGAACATGTGGATCTGTGTCGTGAGCGTTTGATTCGCAACCGAGCCTTCTTCCCATTTGGCCGCCGGCCACGACATCCATGGTGAGGTAGCGACGTAGAGGTTGTTACTCGATGCGTAGATCGTCTCACCTTCGGCCATCAGGCCGATGCTGTTGCCAGGCTCAAGGTCTCCCTCAAGATCGATCGAGAGGACCGAGAGCATGGAAAGACCAGAGAATTCGTCAGGGTGACCCACTTGGTCGCATCCAAGGACGGGACCGTCGGACGTGACGAGTGTTTGATGAGAGCTCAGGACATACCAGGGAACCCAGTTTTCAAGGGTGGACTCCTCGATCAGCTTCTTGTTTGCCTCAGTTGCCTTCCTCTCGGCACGGATGCCATTGCCTTCTGGGTAGACCCAGTCGAAACCATTCGGTCCAGAGCGAACGACGACCCGAATGGTGTCGCCCGTCATCCGGGACGAGAGAACGGATCCGTCGAGCATCAGGGTGCTCACCGCCTCCATTGAGCCGGGATCAGAGATGTCAACCTTGGTGAGGACGACACGTTGCGTTTGGTATCCGGGTCCGATGGCATCTCCTGCCACATCCATCATCATTGGTACCGGTCCATATCCGCCGCCGGACGTCATCACGAGAAGGCTGTCACCGGCAAGAAAGATCTGCTGCCCCCAACCGTCGAGCGGAATGGATGCAACGATTTCGGGCGTGCCTGATGTGTCAATCCAGAAGAGGCGGCTCTGGGCGACGACGAAGATTCTCTCACCGTCGGTCTTGACGACGTCCGGTTCATCAACGCCAGCGACTTGAACATTGGTTCCTGAGTATTCGATCCCCTGAGTCGCAGTTCCGGCGGCCACGGTTGTGGTGGCACCCGCCATGTCCATCGACACCATGGACTCCGGTGCGTCTCGCCACATGTCTCCGTAGCCCCCATATCCGTCGAGTCCGTACGGTCCGACCCGCTCAATCGCATGCTTCTTCACGTAGCGGAGGAAGTCGTTGCACGAATCGAACGGCTGAAGGGTTGACGCGGCGAACGCCTGGACACCAGTAACCGTACGGTTCTGTTCGCGACCGATGGCCGTGGTCGCACTTGTGGAACCCGCTGTGCACGCTCCGGCCAACACCGCAAGCCCTGTAACCAAGAAGATGATTGTGCGTCGCATTCGGAACCCCTCCGTCGTTGTGCCTCGGGGCTGTGACGACCAGAGGGCCTAGCGAGGTTCCCGAGGATTCTCGACTTGGTTCTTCAGTTGCAGGTTGAAGCGCTCGTACATACGTTTCAACCGACGAGCTGCGATCCCTCCAAAGAGCGGGGTGGCGCCTCCTTTGACTCGATCAGTCTGGACAAATGTCGTCGCCCCGTTTCCGGCGCGCTCTACTCGGAACCTGTGGCGATCGACCATGCCGAACAAGAACGGATCGGACCATGCGAACTGCACGCCTTCGTCGAAGTCAATGAGGTCGTGTTCGTAGTGCCGGGTGATGCCCATTGCTTTGAACTGGACCTTGACATGGCCTCCATCTTCAAAGTCGCCTTCGAGGGCAACAAAAGAACTGCTCCAGGTCGAGAGGTTCTCCCAATCGGTTAGGGTCGCCCAGACCTCCTCAGGAGGCGCGTCGATGGCGATGTGGGTTGCGATACGGTATTCGTTGCCCGCCACTTTCCTGACCGACGATCCGCCTTTTGAGTCTTCTGTCGCCATTGATGTCCTGTCCGATCGGGTTAGGAGCGTGCCTTCAGGGCTTCTATGAGCTGTGGGACGACGTTGTGGACATCACCAACAATACCGAGGTCAGCCAATGCGAAGATCGGTGCGTCCGGATCCTTGTTGATTGCGATGATCGTTGCCGAACCCTTCATGCCAACAATGTGCTGCATTGCTCCCGAGATGCCGCATGCGATGTACACCGAGGGTTTCACGGTCTTGCCTGTTTGACCCACCTGGTAGCTGTATGGGACCCAGCCAGCGTCGACAACGGCGCGGGTACTGCCAGCGGCGCCTCCAAGTAGCCGTGCTAATTCGTGAATCATCTCGAACTTATCGGCAGCTCCGAGTCCGCGGCCGCCCGACACTATGACACTTGCCTCTTCGAGAGACGGGCCGTCTGACGCCTCAACATGGCGCTCGATCACCGAGGCTGCATTTGCCCGACCGGCGTCTGGCAGGCCGACCACCTCTATCGGGGGTGTCGAGCCTCCTGTCGGCTCCGCTGTGAAGGCCTTTGGGCGTGTGACCACGAGCGCCGGCTTCTCTGCGGTGATTGCGGTCGTGATACCGAGCGTTCCTCCGAGGATTTCAGAGTGAACCGCGATACCTCCGTCGACCGTGACATCAAGCGCGTTTGACACGACGGGACGCCCAAGTTTGGCAGCCACTCGGCCTGCGACATCGCGATCGGTGTTTCCGGCACCGAACAACACGACGTCGGCATCCGTAACCAAGGCTGCGAGCGCGTGGGCTGCGGGCCCTGAGGGGAGGGTGTCCCCTGGGTCGAGATGGTGGACAGCCGTGGCACCGTGACCGCCGAGAGCGTTCCATGCCTCGTCGGAACCTGCTCCAACATAGAACACTGACACGTCACCGAAGGTGCGAGCCTTTGAGATGAGCTCGAGCGTGCCATCTGATGGCTTTCCTTCGAGCTCTTCAGCGAAGACCCATGTCGAAATTCCTGAGGACATTCAGATCACCTTCACTTGTTCAAGCAATTCGACGATTGCCTCAAAGGCGCTCCCGTCGTCTTCGACAATGGATCCCCCTGCCCGAGCGGCAACGGGGTTGACGGACTGGATTGTCTGTCCTGACTCAATGTCGACTCCGAGATCAGCTGCTGTGAAGGTTGTCACCGGCTTCGACTTTGCCTGCATGATTCCTTTGAACGTTGGGTACCGCGGCTCGATACCTGCGGTGACTGTGATCAGGGCGGGAACTGGTGCGGTGACGACGTTGTAGCCAGAAGCTGTCTGGCGTTCGATGGTGACGGAACCGTCGCCGGCTTCAACTTTGCGGGCGAACGAAAGGCACGGCACATCAAGGATTTCGGACATCATCTGCGGCATCACCCCGCTGTAACCGTCTGTCGACTCGGTTCCTGCAACGACAAGGTCGAAGCCCTCCCGAGTCATGGCTGCGGCGAGCACGCGTGCGGTGGTCAGCGCATCGGCGCCTTTGAGGGTTTCATCGTCTATGAGGACTGCTTTGTCTGCCCCCATGGCGAGAGCTTGCCTGATTCCCTGGAGTGAACCTGAGGGGGACATTGAGAACAACGTGACCGTTCCTTCGGTGGCCTCAGCGAGCTGAAGGGCGATCTCGACCCCTGATCGGTCAGTGTCGTCGAGTACCTGATCGTTCGGTCGGATGACCCAGTGGTTTTCGCCATCGAGTTGGTACGGCGTCGCAGGGTCTGGGATCTGTTTTACGCAGACCGCAATATTCATGGTGTGCTGCTCCTTCGAGTTCTGGGAAGGCTCGCATGGTATGACGGTTGTGCCGCTGGCGTAAACCGGTGCTCAGTCGTCGCTGTCACCGACAAGAGTTGGGAGGTAGCGATCGATGACGCTCGTGAATGTTGAGCGGGCGATCGCTGCTGTCTCGGTCACTTCCTCGTGTGAGAGTGGGACAGGGGAGATACCTGCAGCGAGATTCGTGACGAGTGAGATACCCACGACTTCAGCTCCCATGTGCCTGATGGCAATGGCTTCGGGCGCCGTTGACATTCCAACAAGATCAGCTCCCATGCGCTTTGCCATCTGAACTTCTGCAGGGGTCTCGTACGTTGGGCCAAGGAACCATGCGTACACACCCTCGTGGGGAGTAATTCCGACTTCGCGGAAGGTGTTTGCAAGAGCGGTCCGGAGTCTGGGGCTGTAGACATTGGTCATGTCTGGGAAACGTGGTCCGAGCCTGTCGTCATTCGCACCGACGAGAGGATTGCGCCCTGTCAGGTTCAGGTGGTCCGAGATGATGACGAGATCGCCAGCTGAGAACTCTTCGGCGACGCCACCGGCAGCGTTCGTGAGTAAGACGCGACGGGCCCCGCATGCGACCGCTGCCCTGACTCCGAACACGACTTCGTCCATCTCCCATCCTTCGTAGGCGTGGACTCTGCCAGCAAACATCAGCACCCTTCGATCCCCAACCGGAGCGGAGAACAGACTCCCTGAATGACCTACGACGTTCGTGATCGGGAACCCAGCAATGTCGGAGTACGGGATTTCGATCGAATCTTTGAGCGTGGACGCGTACGAGCCGAGGCCTGATCCGAGCACCACGGCTGCATCGTGTGTCTCGACACCGGTTCTGGCACGAATCGAGGTTGCTGCCGCCATCAGAATGTGGTAGTTCATTGAGATTCTCCCAGTCAGCTGCGGTGGTTCGTGTGCGTCATTGATTTCGGATTGTGTGATAGATCAACGGAGTTCTCCCAAGATCAGATCCGGAGGTTCCACTGGCTCAGCTGAAACGACGAAGGTGTCAACGAGGACGCTCAAGGCGCTTTCGAGTGAGTCTTCGTCTCGATACGAGATAGTGGCAAGCGGTTGGCCTGCCTCGACGGTGTCCCCAACCTTGGCCTCGATCATGAGTCCGACGCTATGGTCGACTTGGTCTTTCTTCGTCGTTCGGCCAGCGCCGAGCCGCACGGATGCCAGACCGATCTCATAGGCGTCGCAGCGAACGATGTATCCACCCGTTTCTGCTGTCAGGACGTGCTCGTGTGGTGCGCTCGGAAGGAGACTCAGGTCGTCGAGTACCGCGGGATTACCCCCTTGGTGCTCGACAATCTTCGCCATTGTGTCGAAGGCAGCTCCTGACGAAACAGCCTTTTCGACGGCGGCGGCCGCATCGAGTCTTGAATCACTGCCGGCAAGCATCAGCATCTCTTCCGCGAATCTCATCGTGAGTTCGACCACGTCTGGTGGTCCTCCCCCTCGCAACACTTCGATGGACTCCGCGATTTCGTTCGCATTCCCCACGGCCCTTCCAAGCGGCTGGTCCATATTGGTGAAAACCACGGTCACCGGGGTGTCGTGAGAAACTCCGATTCCAACCATCATTGAAGCAAGCTTTGTTGCGTCGTCGAGTGTCCGCTTGAACGCCCCGCTCCCGACCTTGACGTCGAGCAACAACCCATCAATGTCCTCTGCCAGCTTCTTTGACATGATCGATGATGAGATCAGCGGATCGGAAGGGACCGTTCCGGTGGCGTCTCGAAGCGCGTAGATCTTTCGATCTGCGGGAACGAGTCGGTCAGTTTGGCCGACCATCACTGCCCCAATGTCTTTCATCTGTCGATTGATTCGCTCCGGTTCGTACTGAGTAGAGAACCCTGGGATAGATTCGAGCTTGTCGAGCGTGCCGCCCGTGTGACCCAGTCCTCTGCCAGATATCATCGGAACGGCGATACCGCAGGCGACGACGATTGGGACGAGGGGGATCGATATCTTGTCGCCAACCCCTCCGGTCGAGTGCTTGTCGACCTTTGGCCCTGTCAGGGCGGACAGGTCAAGAACGTCACCGGAGTGGAGCATTGCCTCGGTCCACGGTCCAAGCTCGGCCTGAGTCATCCCCTTGAAGATGATCGCCATGAGTAATGCCGATACTTGATAGCTTGGCACTCGACCGGCTGTGTATTCGGTGATGATCCAGCGCAGGGCGCCAGGGTCGAGTTCCTCCCCATCGCGCTTAGCCGTTATGAGTTCGACTAGTGAGTAGCTCATTTGCGACCCTTTCTCGTGGGCTCGAAGGTGTCGTACCTATCGAGCCGTCTTGACTTTGCCTCTCGTCACCGTGATTCCCTCTGAGCGAAGCCGTTGTGCATGCTCGCGTTCGAGGCCAGGCACGAGTCTGCCTGTTGACGAAATTACTCTCCACCAAGGTAACCCAGGTGTTATGCGAAGGACGTTGCCTACGGCTCTCGCTGCGCCTGGGTAACCCGCCTCCGCGGCGACCTCCCCATATGCAGTGATCTCGCCAGCGGGTATCGCTTCGATGACCGCGATCACTGCAGTGGTGAATGCCTGATCCACTGCTCTCACAGCGTTCCGAAAAGCCGATCGCCCATGTCGCCAAGGCCTGGAACGATGTAGAAGTTCTCGTTCAACTCTCGGTCATGTGCTGCTGTGATGATCTGAACGTCGGGATGGTCTTCGTACATCTTCTTCACACCGTCTGGTGCGGTGACGACGCACAGCGCTGTGACGTTCGTTGCTCCAGAGGACTTCACCTTGTCGGCCGCCCACGACAGTGACCCTCCGGTTGCCAACATTGGTTCACAGATAAGGACTGTCGCATTCGATAAATCCGGGAGTTTGGAGTAGTACTCCTGAGGCAGGGCTGTCTCCTCGTCGCGGGCGACTCCTGCAAACCCGACCTTGACATTTGGGATCGTTTCGAGGACAGCGTTGAGCATGCCAAGTCCCGCTCTGAGGACGGGGACAGCCACGACATTTGACATCCGATAACCGGTCGTTGTCTCCATTGGTGTCTCGATTTCGAATTGTTCGAGGGGTATCCGCTTTGTTGCCTCAAGAACGAGGGTGTAGGTCAGTCCCTTGGCCGCTTCCCTGAACTGTGGCGGCGGAGTGTTCTTGTCGCGCAAGACTGTGAGGTAGTGGCGGGTAAGTGGATGGTCTATGACTGTGAGATTCATGGGTAGACCATAGACTTGTTTGCATGTTCGACTCACTCAGTTCTCGACTTGGCGATGTGTTTGGCAAGCTTCGCGCCAAGGGGCGGCTTTCTGAAGACGACGTGAATGTCGCGCTGCGAGAGGTTCGACTTGCGCTCCTCGAAGCAGATGTGAACCTCAATGTGGTCAAGGCCTTCATCGACCGAGTACGCGTTCGGGCGATTGGTTCAGAGGTCACGAAGAGCCTGACACCCGGGCAGCAGGTCATCAAGATTGTTCACGAGGAACTCGTTGTGACGCTCGGCGACGCCGCAGTACCAATCGTAAGACCCGACGCCCCGCCGCTCATCATCCTGATGGTTGGCCTGCAAGGGTCGGGAAAAACAACGACTGCGGCCAAGCTCGCCAAACATCTCAAGAGCAAAGGTAAGCGACCACTGCTCGTGGCGGCCGACCTGCAACGACCGGCAGCGATTGACCAGCTCGAGCAGCTTGGCAAGCGGATCGGCGTCCCCGTGTTTGCCGATCGGACAGGGAAGCCTGCCAAGGTCGTGAAGGCTTCACTGAAGGCTGCGAAGGACGAATCGGCCAATGTAATTATCGTCGACACTGCTGGTCGCCTTCAGATTGATGCTGACCTCATGAAGGAACTCGAGGCGGTCAAGAAGGCCGCGAATCCGCATGAGACGCTCCTCGTCGTGGATGCGATGACCGGCCAGGAGGCTGTCAACGTTGCCAAGGGCTTTGGTCAATACACCGCCATTACGGGCCTTGTCATGACCAAGATTGATGGTGATGCGCGAGGTGGTGCAGCGATCTCGGCCCGTGAGGTCACCGGCGTTCCGATCAAGTTCGTTGGTACCGGCGAATCGCTTGACGGACTCGATGTCTTTCACCCGGACCGCATGGCTTCGAGAATTCTTGGGATGGGTGATGTCCTTTCGTTCATCGAAAAGGCCGAAGAGAACTTTGATCAGGCTGAGGCGGAGCGGGCCGCGTCGAAGATGTTGAATTCGACTTTTGATCTTGAAGACTTCCTCGAGCAGTTCCAGCAGATCAAGAAGATGGGTCCTTTGCAGCAGCTCATTGGTATGCTTCCCGGCGCAGGTTCGGCCCTGCGTGATGTCCAAGTGGACGAGAGTCATCTCGCCCGTACGGAGGCGATTATTCGGTCCATGACCCCTGGGGAACGACGGAATCCGAAGACCATCTCCGGCAGTCGCAAGCGCCGGATCGCGGCGGGGTCGGGAACCAGGCCGCAGGATGTCAATGGCGTCCTTAAACAGTTCTCGCAAGCACAACAGATGATGAAGGCAATGGCCGGTGGAAAGAGTCCCATCCCTGGACTCAACATGCCGGGCATGCCACGCACGACTAAGAAGAGGTGACCTGAGATGGCAACCAAGATCCGCCTGACGCGGCTTGGCAAGAAGAAGCAACCGACGTACCGCGTCGTTGTAATGGATTCACGTAAACAACGTGATGGCAAGTACATCGAGCAGCTCGGCTTCTACGACCCTCGTCCAAATCCTTCGGTCGTAACGATTGACAACGAGCGTGCGCTTCATTGGCTCAACACCGGTGCACAGCCTACCGAGAGGGCCCAGAAGCTCCTCGAGATTTCTGGTGCGTGGACACAGTTCAAGGTTGCAAAGGGTGAGATTCACACGATCGCAGACGTTGCTCCGGCCGATGCGGCTTCGGCCGGCATGGTTCCAGAGATTCATGTAGTCGAAGACGATCATGTAGTCGAGGACACTCAGACAGTCGAAGACGATCAGACAGTCGAAGACGATCAGACAGTCGAAGACACTCAGACAGTCGAGGACGCTCAGGTAGTCGAAGACATTCCAACGGTTGAAGCCGATGAGTCAGCACAAGAAGACGTGACTCCGCAAGCATCGACCGCCGACAGTTCGGAAGAAGAATGAGTCAAGGCGAAATTGTCGAGAAGGTCGTGACCTATGTTGTTGGCGAGATCGTTGACAACAAGGACGAGATCGAAGTTGAAATCGTGCCAGATGGCTCTGATGCGGTCGTGGTAGAAGTCCGCACAGCGAAGAGCGACATGGGCAGAGTCATCGGGAAGCGTGGGCGCGTAGCTCGCGCAATCCGAAATGTCGGAAACGCTGCAGGAGAAGAAGAAGGCCTCTCAGTAGAGGTTGACTTCCTCGACTGACATGGCCGAAGGCCCCTCTGAACCCAGTGATGATCGCATCCCCGTCGGGTATGTGCGCAAGGCGCACGGAATCCGAGGGGATGTTGTCGTTCGAGCGCTTGTCCAAGACGCAGGTGAGCGCTTCGTGGCTGGAGCCTCGTTCGTCACGGACGAATCCGTGCCACAGACACTGACGATCGAATCCGTGGCTCCGCTCCAAGGTGACTATCGGATCTCATTCGGCGAGGTAGACGACCGGAACCGATCAGAAGAACTAAGGGGAACTCAGATAACTGTTCCTGCTTCGGAACGGCGGGCGCTGGACGATGACGAGTGGTGGCCAGAAGATCTTGTCGGATGCAATGTGATGAGTGTCGACGGCGGAAAGGTTGGTGCCGTGCACGAAGTGATTATCGGAGCGGCGCAAGACCGTCTTGTCGTGATTGCCCCCGACGGCACAAAGGCAGAAGTTCCGTTTGTGGAGGCGCTGGTCCCAAAGGTCGATATCGCCAACGACGAAATCATCGTGGATCTTCCGGACGGTTTGTTTGAGTAGATAGGTATCGACCGCGAACCTTCTTGCTACGGGGGGTCGCTTGTTGTGATGTAGGTTCGGCCGAGTGCTGTTGTCCACTGGTGGGTGCCGTCGTTGAGGGTTTCGTGTTCCCAGCCTGCTTGATGGCGGATTCGGTGATCGTGCCGGCACAA
>JAQCAA010000032.1 GCA_027728645.1 Actinomycetota bacterium
CGTGTGCCCCCCACCCTCCTGGCTCGCGAGCTCGCCCGTCCCCCCTCGAGGGAGGACCGACTCAAGGGGAATCCCGAATCCCGATAACCGACGAACCGGGCGGACTACAGATTGCGGATTACGGCGCTCGCGACCGCAGGGTTCCGTGTCTGAGAGCTGACACCTACCGCCCGGCGGTAGACGCCCTAGTCCTCTACGTCGGCCTCGTAGCGGGTCAGCGCCACCATGAACATCAGGAACAGGACAAACGCGCCAAGGGTCAGAGCTATTGACGGCAGACGCATTTGCACGGCGTTGAGGCCTTCGAGGTTCGCCGGCTTAATCCCTCGCGGTGCGTACACGACGAACAGGATGCCGTTGATTACGAGCCACCCGAATGTCGCCGTACCGGTCAGCAAGAAGGCAAGCCGCTTTCCGACATCGGTCCACAACACCATCCAACCAGACCCGACAAACACCAGGACGGCACCGGCGGTGACGGCGATGCCGCGTGTTGCCACAGAGAAGTCATTGATGTGACCCGTGTCCTCATCGACCTGACCAAACACCGTGCCAATCGCATTGACCGCAAACTCCCGAACCGGTGGGACCATCGCAAGAAGCGAAAGGGTGAAGGCGATGAGGCCGGCTGTCTCGAGTTTCGAGAGTCCGGATTCATCTCTCCGCACACGATCAACAATGTGTGTCAATCGCTGCATCACAATGTCCTTTCGTACAGAGCTATGAGCTCGATCTGGGTTTCAGACAGGATGAGGCCGAAAGCCGGCATCCGACCTGATCCAAGTCCGTTCACACCGAACCTCTTGGAATCTTCCGATCCTGAAATCACAAACTTCACGTGGTCTTCGAGGCTCGGGAACTGGACGACCGCCCTGTTGTCGCGAAGGGAGGGTCCCCACGCACCAGAACCTTGGCCCTGCTCGAATGGTTGACCCGATGAATACCCACCGGTGTGACACCGGGAGCAGTAGGCGTTGAAGAGCCCAGCAGCTTGCATGGCTTCCTCGACGGTCACACCCATTTCTGCTGCTTTCGATTCGTAGTCGACAGCCCAAAGCTCGGCAGATGCAGCGGCGTGAAGGAAGGCGAGTCCCGCTTCGAGATCGGCGAGGAACACATCCTCACGATCGGCGACCACATTGAGGAGCAATACCTCAGTGTCAAGCGTTGCAAGAAGCGCTTCTGCGGCGTCAAGATCGGGGAGCGGAGACCGTGTCTCTGGATTGTCATTACTGAACGCATTGAGTGGATCGAATGAGAATGAGTACACGGTCTGATCACCGGGTGCCGCCCCCACAACGGTCGCAAGCGTCACCGACGCCATATCCGCGAGTTGACCCTCAATCGTGTCCGCGAGACCGTCTCTGTCTGCGTCCGGTCCGGGGTTATCACACAATGCAGCAACCAGCGCTGCCGACTCCTCGGTGCACGTGCCATCGGTCTGGAGAAGGTCTTTGATGTCGTCAGGGAACGTCCCAACGATGCCGACCTGCCGAGAGGCATCCTTTACAAGTGCTATCTCGCCCTCTTGAACCGCTATCAACGCTTCCGTTGCTGTCGCCCCGCTGTCGATAGCGCCAATGGCGAGGCTGACCGCAGACTCAGACTTCGCGAATACCTCTTCTTGGGAAATCTGAATCGAACGAAGGTAGGCAACGACCTGATCGACCTCCTGAACGGTCATCGCACCGCCACCTTCAAGCCCATTTGACGGCATGGGAGTGCCCGCCCTGCCGAACACGATCCAGTGCTTCACTTCGTCCTCTGTGTAGCGAAAGAAGATGTCGTTGAGGGACGGAACCTTCCAAGTGGCCGCGACACTCGACCGCGGTTCCAGGAAGTCGACGCTACCGCCCCCGGCGGATGGGCCGTGGCAGTTCACGCACTGGAATCCGTCAATGCCATACCACTCGGCGCCAGCGTCGACGTCGGTATCGACAATTCTTTCGGCAGCAATCTGTTGCCTGTCAGGTTCGTTCACTGCGTACCACGGCATCGCGACCGCAAGCAGGATCGAGCCGAATAATGCAGCTCGCAGCACGCGGGTCAGTTTTGCGTTCTCAAGCTCGTCATCAGACAGTGGCGGTGACAGGTTCGGAGGGGCAGCTTCGTTTGCGGAGGCACGCGAGCGGCGAGTGTTCACATACAGATACGCCATCCAAGCGAGCAACAGACCAATCGCAATTGTCAGAACAACTGCACCAAGACCCACGCCTCCGCTGGATACCGGTTCGGGTGACTCAACACCTAGAACAGAACCCACCCCGTTCAGCAGGTCGGTATCAAACACAGAACGGCCCCTGCGGATAGGCCACGGTGAAGTTCTTTGACCTTGACGTTTGCACGATGTTGCCAGTTTCTACGATGAGGTCACCGGCAGCATCTACCTGAACCTCGAAGCGGTCAAGGTTTCGGGGCGCAGGACCTTGTGCGTACTCCCCGTGACCGTTGTATTTGGACCCGTGGCACGGACATTCGAAACCCTGGGAGGACTCACATGATGGGACTCTGCATCCGAGGTGAACACATCGCTGCCAGAGGGCCATGAGCCCAATGCCGTCGGACTCGCCACCAGCGACGACGAACGGCACAGTCTCAAACGAGGACCCCGCAAGTTCGTTCATATCAAATGGCACGATCCACGCTTGAGCGGATGGGACGAATTTGGGAATGATAGAGCCGGCAACAAGGACCTCGGCCTTGAGTTCGATGGCCTTGCCAGCGTTGATTGGCGTCCCAAAGCCTCCCTTGAGTTTCGGCCAAAAGAAGGCAAGTCCAGCGAGCGTGAACTGGAGCATGAACAAGCCAAAAACAGCCGAAAGCGCCCTATTGAAGAACTTGCGCCTCGACACCCCGTACTCGGTCGCAGACACAACCTCCCTCGGATTGTCATCTTTGTATTCAGCTGGGGCCGCGACCATCGTTGCAACCGATGCACCACCATCTGGCTCGACCAAGGCCTGTGCAATTGCCTCACGGCGCACCTTGTCGACCTTCATTGCCTTGCGATCAAATTCCGCTGCGGTCGCTGCACCTTCGGACTCTGATCTGCGCATCGCAACAATGATGACTCCAACGAGGGCCACGACACCAGACCCAATGAGCAAGAGGATGAACGTTGTGGATGTCATTCGAGGATTGTCTTTAAGTCGTCGAAGAATATGCCGTCGCGCCAAGGGAATGTGAAGTTGAACCCCGGCCCTCTGAAGAAGGAGCCAAGGATTGTCAGGATGGATGCAGACATAAAGAACACCGTAAAGATCGCTATCGCCAATTTTCGGTCAGAGGGGCGGACCGAGGGGTTCCGGTCAATGTACGGGATGAACGCAAGCGCTGCGAGACCAAATCCTGGGATGATCACTCCGGCCACCTGGGGGTCGAAGTAGGCAAGCAACTCTTGGAGACCGAGAAAGTACCAAGGAGCTTTTGACGGGTTGGGCTGCGCATTGAAGTTCGCAAACTCCAGCAAAGGCGCATCAATGAATGCCGACATGAGCGTCAGGAGCGCCAGCATGGCAAGCAACGCCACGAACTCGATGGCCAGCAGATGCGGCCACACGTTGACTTTGTCCGACGGCTCCGTCGTCGTGCCTTGAATGGCACCTGCTTTGACAACCGTCAATAGGCGCTGAGTTCTCACCCCAGGCGGAGGACCAACCACAGGGGGAGGACCAGTAGCTGGCGCTGTACCACTGGCTGAGGCGACAGGAGCTTGCGACGCGGAGGGCGCAGCCGCCGCGACAGCACCGGCCATGGCAGGAACCGACGAACCGTCTGCACCCGCTCGCGCACGCATTCCTCGCTCGAGCAGACCACGTGGGACGCTGTACTGAGCCGACTCTGCATCGAGATCTCTCGTCGGCCCGTCTGAAGCCGCCGACGCAGCGGTATCAGCTGCAACCGGAGCGGACACGACCGGCGCTTCGCCCTTCATCTCAGCCAGGACCTCATCGACGGACCTGCCTTCGGCTCTAGCTCTCGCCTCGGCTGCCCGCTTCAGGAGATTGTCTGGTAGTTGTGCCACATGATCTCCTTACAGCGGGCCTGAGACGCCGCCGTCTTTACGGACCCGCCAGAAGTGGACGGCCATAAAGATGACGATGATGAATGGCAAGAAAAGTACATGGAGGACATACCAACGGAGGAGCGTATCCGCGGTGATTTGCACGCCACCAATCAGCGCGAAAGAGACCTGTTCTCCAAAAACGGGGGTATACCCAGCCATGTTCGACCCGACCGTCACAGCCCACAGCGCAAGCTGATCCCACGGAAGCAGATATCCGGTAAAGGAAAGCAGGAGCGTTAGAAGCAGGAGGATGATGCCCACAACCCAGTTGAACTCGCGCGGTGGCTTATAGGCGCCGTGATAAAACACCCGAGTCATATGGAGAAAGACAGTGATCACCATGATGTGTGCACCCCATCGGTGCATATTGCGCACAAGCATTCCGAAGGCGACATCGACCTCGAGGGCTTGGAGGTCAAAGTAGGCCTGGGGTGATGTTGGCCGGTAGTAGAACATGAGGAAAATCCCGGTCACGGTCAAAAGGATGAAGAGGAAGAAACTGAGTCCGCCAAGACACAGGGTGTACGAGAGTTTGACACCGTGACGCTTCACCTTCACCGGGTGCAGGTGATACAGCACATTGTTCATCACGACATAGGCGCGGTTTCGGGGCGAATCACCACCGTCGGCGCGAGCTGGCGATCCAGGACGGAATATCGAATTCCACACCTGCGAGTTCCGGAGATGGCTACCCATCCCCTTCACGGCGGTCATGAGACCGCCTGACTCGTTGGCGTCTGCCAAAGTCCGTTCTCCTTCTCAGTTCCTACCAGCGAACGCCGTACGAGACACCACTCTTGGTGTCTCGCTCTCCGTTGTCGTACTCCCAAGGAGCAGCCACAAATTCGTCAGCCTGTGACGCAAGCGATCCACCGAACTTACCGATCGTGATCACGTTGGTCGGGCACCTGTCTACACACAGCTTGCACCGAGTGCATTCAGTGTCATCGATGACAAAGATTGCACCGTTCTCCGCATTGTCGTTCGGGTTGTCGACTCCGAATGACTCGGACACGATATCCGTTGACAAAAAATGAATGCACTTCCATGGACAGATGTCGACGCACCCCGCGCAAAGAATGCATTCGGACTCGTTGATGTGGATGAACTGTTTCGGCTTCACCGCTGCTGTCATGTATGCAACGTCCACAATCGCGAGCTGATAGTCGTCCCGCATCGGCGGAGTCTCGAGCCACACTTCCTTCGCCATCAGCTATCCGCCCTCAAAGGTCGGCCATAATCTGACACCGGGGTTGGCTTCACAACAGGTGGTCGCTTGGCTCGTTCCTGCATCTGGTACATGAATATCGGCACCACGAACAGCATGGTGGTCGCGTACCCAGCGGCAATCATGTCCTTAAGAGCGGCGTACGAAATCGTGAGCTCATTGTTCAGCACGAGGAACGGTGGAATCGTCACGAAGATCTTCTGAGGGGTCCAATCAAGCTTTGATTGCGCGAGCGTAAGAAATTCGTTTGGAATGATGGCAAAAATGACGAGCATGAGACCAGCGAGCAACAACGCTCCGAACACGGCTCTGGCCCACGTCAGCTTTCGGAGGTAGATGTATCCGAATGTCGCGCCCGCCATAGCGAGAAGCGTCCCTCCGAGAGCAACCGTCTGGAACACAACCACGACGAACCATCCACGAGGCATAAAGGAATAGAGCGCTCGATCGAATTCGTCGATGTCTGGAGCCGATGCCATATGAACGGCTACCGACGCGACAATAGTGACAACGATCCCTGCAATAATCGCGATATTTCCGATGACGAGTCGTTTGCGTTCGTTCAACCGTGTTCCTTCGTGACCGCAGCATTGTACGCCGACTGCGTTCACTCTGATAACCATGTCGGCAGTCTTTGTTTCCCCCTGTGGGCGCGGCGAGTTCGGCCACAGAAATGGAATACAGGTGACGACCGTCGCGGCGCTACAGTTGCAACGGCCGACAGACGGCAGGGCAGTAGAACGTATGCAGGAGGACGCCCCCAGCGTGACCGCCGAAACCTCGACGAGCGATACCCCGACAGGTACCGCGAACTCCATCGCATCTGGCATTGCCAGCCGCTTCACGATGGTCGCCGTCGGCTTCTTCGTTGTCGGTCTCACCGTCACGGCATTGGCCACCTTGCAAGGAACGATGCCGGACCTCCTCAGCGGGATGGCAGAGACTTCGTACGGAAGACTCGCGCCAGCAGGAAGGACCCTCCTTCTGAATGGGTGGATCATCGTTGGCCTTCTCGGCGCATCGATATACGCTGTTTCAAAATCAACGGGGTCAGATACCAAGCGACCCGCCCTAGCCAACGTATCGCTGCTCTTCCTCGTTGTCGGGACGCTCGCCGGAGCCATCGCGATCGTCGCAGGACTTCAGTCAGGCATTGCAGGATTTGAAGCACCGCTTTGGGCCAGGGCGATCACGGTCGTAGGGTTCGTCCTTGCAGCCATAGCTATTTCCTCGACGGCGCGGTCAGCGTCCGAAAGACTCGGAGCGACAGGCTGGTATCTCACTGCTGGTGCGTGGTGGTTAGCTGCCTCTGGAATCGTCAGCCTGGTCCCGACAATGGACGGCTTCGGGGGCTCGGTTCAGTCCGCCTTTGCTGCAGCAAGCATCACCGGCCTCTTTGTGATTGTGACAAGCGTCGGTCTTCTGTACTTCATCACGACTTCGCTGACCGGAACTGACCCGGCCATGCCGCGGCCGCTAGGTGCCCTTGGTTTCTGGTCTCTCGCTGCAGTCTGGGGATTTATGGGTGCCACAGGACTGATGTTCTCGGCAGCACCGGACTGGTATGAAACGCTGGGAGTCGGAATTGCGATTGGAGCCTTTGTTCCTCTCCTTGCGATCGCGACGGATCTCGGTCTCATGTTGAAAGGGACTGTCGGAGGAATCGCGGATAGGGCGACACTGCGATATGGCACGGTGGCGTTCGTGTCGCTGGCTGCTCTCACAGTGACCAACCTACTTCTGACCTATCGGTCGACGAGCGCAGTTGTCGAATTCACGACATTCGCGTTAGGAAACGAACTCCTTGTCATTCTTGGCGTTGGGTCTTTCGCATTGTTCGCCACTCATTCGGCGATGGCAGGGGGAAATACATCCGGGAGTTCGTTCCACTTCAGTTGGTCTGTCGCCGGACTGGCAGGAGCAGGAGTTGCCGCGATCGCTGGCGGAGCGGTCGTGGGGCTTTCATGGGCAGCGGGACCGGCCAGTGCAAGCTATGTGAACGCAGGGGAAGCTTGGAAAATCTCAGCGGTGTCCGTAGAGCCGTTCCTTCTCATCATCGCAGTCTCGATGATCGTATTCGGCGTCGCTCAACTTGCCTATCTGATTTCTCGGGGACCCAAGCGTGCAGTTGAGCCCCTCACTGCACCCGATGGTGGAATCGCCTACGACCTCGAGTTTGAGGGTCAGGCAGCGTTCCCGAGCTGGCGACGCTTGGTGTGGGGAGCGTCATTTGTCTGGCTAGCTGCACTGCTGTTCACTGGGGTTTTCCCAGTGATTGATCCTGCGAACGATGCATCGACCCTCCTTGGCGACCAAAGCAGGACCTATGTTGATGGCTCCGCCGAGCTCATTGGCCGAAACCTGTACGTATCGGAAGGGTGCACCGAATGTCACACCCAATCGGTAAGACCAGTCGGTACCGACGTTGGGCTCGGTCCGGTGAGCGTGGCGGGCGACTACCTTCACGAGACATCGCCGCTCCTAGGCAGCAACCGGTACGGACCAGACCTCATGCATGTCGCAAGCTCAGAATTATTCGACGCGTCGCTTCTGGGCGCACATCTTGAGGACCCCCAATTGCTCCGCCCTTGGTCAACGATGCCTTCATACTCGTATCTATCGACCTCGGAGATCGAGGCCCTCACCAGCTACATCAGGACACTGAGGTAAGGCGATGGAAGAACTACTTAACAAGGTGGCGGAGCTTCGAGGCATGCCGGCTTCTTTGGTGAAGCGGTCTGCTCAAGCTCGCGCCGAATCGACGGGAGCTTCGGTCGAGGATGTACTCCGCGATTGGGCAGGAGAGGCAGGCGAAGCTGCTCCGAGTGAATCAGCGGAGTCCGAGCCAGCCGCTCCCGAGGAGCCGTCAACCCAGGATGCACCACCATCCGAGAAAGCAGAAAAAAAGGCAGGCACC
Organism: Actinomycetota bacterium; assembly: GCA_027728645.1. Lineage (GTDB taxonomy): Bacteria > Actinomycetota > Acidimicrobiia > Spongiisociales > UBA5794 > UBA5794. The sequence continues at coordinate 8,212 of JAQCAA010000032.1, forward strand.
TCGGTCCCAGCCGAAGTGACCCTCGACTATCTCATCCAGCTTGCAGCCGATGCGAAACGCATGCCTACGAAGCTCATCCTGACCTCTGCCCAGGCGCGAGCCACCCACTCGGGTGCCTCGGTCGAATCGGTACTTGCCGGTTGGGCAGGAGTCAACCTAGAAGATCTCAAGGCTCAAGCGGCCACAAACGCCGCGGACACACCGACCGAAGCCACGCCTGAACAGCCGGCCCAAACGAGTGCGACCGAGACAAGCGGAAACGAGGAGGTTTCTCCGCGCCAGGTAGATCCAGTGCCCATCGCCGCGGCCGGAGCAACCATCGGAATGGACGAACTCCTTGAGAAAGTCGCTGAAGCCAAAGGCATGCCGGCGTCACTGGCCAAACGGTCTGCCGACGCTCGCGCAAAAAAGACCGGAGAATCGGTCGAATCAGTACTTGCAGAGTGGGCGGGGATCGATCCGGCGACCGTATCAACCGACCCCGTCCAAGCGGCAGCAGCCCCCACGTCTCCACCGGAACCGCAAACCGTTGCACCGGCGCCTCGTGCTGAAGCAGAAAGCACGGACGATATCGAAATCATCGAGGCCTCGAAGCCGACGCCAACTGATGCAGCAGCGAATGAAGCCGAGGAACAAGAGGATGGCGAGGGACCGGCCGGCCGGTACCCGAGATGGCTCGCTGCAGCCTTTGTAGTTATTCCACTCCTCGCTGTCATGTTCATCCTTGTCTCACCCAACGGACCCGATTGTGGAACATCAGCTCAGCTGCATATAGACCCAGTTAGCGGTGAAGCGGTCAATTGCGATGGCTCGGCTTACGGCACCGATGTAGTTGATCACTTCGGAGACGGTGCAGCGGTGTACGCGCAATGCCAGGCCTGCCACAACGCTGATGGTTCCGGGGGCGCGGGGCCAGCCTTCACCGGCGGCGCAGTGCTCGCAATATTCCCAGCCGGCTCCTGCGACGAGCACATCGAATGGATATCCCTCGGAACTGCCGGTTGGCCAGACGCTACGTATGGTGCGACAGGAAAGCCGGTCGGTGGTTTCGGTCTTATGCCTTCCTTCGGACCAACCCTGTCTCTCCAGCAGATCGCGGATGTCGCTCTGTTCGAGCGCGTTCAGTTCGGCGGCCAGAGCTTCGCAGATGCCGAGTTGGATTGCGCCGTGCCAGAAGAAGTCCAAGCAGCGGGCTGAACGGACTCTCGTTCTGAACCGCCAGTAGCCTCCCGACCATGACAAAGTCCGTGCTTGTAGTCGGCGGTGGACCAGGTGGAGCGTCAGCTGCGTATTGGCTCGCTCGCAATGGCCTCGAGGTCCACTTGGTCGAGAAGAAGACCTACCCCCGCGAGAAGGCATGTGGCGACGGCCTTACGCCCAGGGCAATCCATCAACTTCTCGACATGGGGTTTGACTTCGACGGACTCGGTCTCCATCGGATCAACGGGTTGCGCTCGTACGCTGGCGATCTCAAAATCGAACTCACCTGGCCGGAGCACTCGGTGTTCCCAAATTGGGGCGCGACGATGCGCCGGGCAGATCTTGATGGGGCGGTGGCCGATCTTGCGAGGGCGCAAGGGGCGACCATTGAACAGGGCACAACAGCGATGCCGATCCTCGACAACAACACCGTGACAGGGGTGACACTCACCAATGCTGACGGCGAGCGGACTGTCCATCCCGACTTTGTCGTGATCGCCGACGGATCGAACTCGAGATTCGGAAGAGGTATCGGTGCAACCAGGCGAAAGGACTATCCGTACGGTCTTGCTGTTCGGGCATACTACGAAAGCCCGAACTCCGACGACGGGTTCATAGAAAGCCAGCTCGACATCCGCGATTCGAAGGGAAGAGCCATGCCGGGATACGGGTGGGTGTTCCCGCTCGGCGACGGAGAGATCAATGTCGGAGCAGGGCTCGTCTCCACGTTCAAGGGCTGGAAGGACAACACCACAAGCCACATCCTTGAGGCCTACTCAGAAGCGCTACCCGACCACTGGAAGGTCGACTCGATCACACCGCACACAAAACCGATTGGGGGGAAACTCCCCATGAGCCTCTCCGTCGGCCCAAAGGTCGGACGAAACTGGGTGCTGGTGGGAGACGCGTCTGGCGCAGTCAACCCATTCAACGGGGAAGGCATCGACTACGCCTACGAAACGGGACGCATGGCTGCCGGCCATATTGCCGCAGCGGCCGCGGTTGAAGGGACGGCGCTCTCCTCATATGCAACTGAACTCGAAGATGTCTACGGCGACTACCACCGAGTGGCGCGCGTGTTCGTCAGAGCGATAGGGAACCCCGCCGTGATGAAAACACTTACGACGATCGGGCTTCGATCCAAGCCATTGATGGAGTGGACACTCAAAGTCATGGCCAACCTCCTCGACCCAGAAGAAGCCAAGATGTCGGAACATGTGTACACGGCGATCGAGCGGGTAGTCAACGCGGGAAAGTAGCGGGCGCTCTGCGCCGGTAGCAGTTCACCGTCTACCGTCTACCGTCTACCGTCTACCGTCTACCGTCTACCGTCTACCGTTCACCGTTTCCCGATCGCAAGTGCTGTCGGAATCTCGGTTATCGGGATTCAGCCGTGTCCTCTGCCCTCTGCCGACTACTGCCTCAGATAGTCCCGTACGACTCGCGCGTCAATAATGCCCTCATCGATCACGTCGCCGTTCTCTGCCTCGATGACGGGGACACGGTCGTTGTACGCCTCAAGCAGACCAAAGTCGAGATCGATGTCTATGAGATCGATCCTGACGCCTGCGGCGAGGGCCAGAGGTCTCGTCATATCGAGAGCCTCCTCGCACAGAGGGCACCCTTGCCTCGTGTAGAAACGGATGCCAGTCACGGGTGAGTCGCCGCTATCGTCTCTGACATGAGACCGACCACCTCAATCGCTGTTGCGATCCTGCTTGCGTTCATCGTCGGCGCATTCGTCATAAAACTCCTCGGCGGCGGGCTTACTCCGTAGGCGCTGGGACGACCTCAAGATTAATCCTGTTTCCCCCATCCGGCCTGCCGAGAACGATTGGGTCACCGACCCGAACAGGGAAGTCCTCGTCGGCGCGGCCACCGCGAACCGCAAGAGCCATTTGACCATGAGAATCGACATGGATCACGGCTTCACCGTCATCGACTGAGCCGTACGAAGCACGCCAGGCAATTCGAACCTCCTGCATCGAAGCACTCACGAGCACATCGTCGCCGACCGACAGTCCGGCCTCGGCAAGATCGTCTGGACTTATGTTCATCTGGATGTTGCCAAACGTGTCCACCCACAACACTGCCCCCCTGATCGCACCGTTTCCGGCCCGTTCGGAAAGAGGGATCAAAAGGGGGGTTATCGAGTCGGGATCGACCGGAGGACCCAGGTCTGTGATTTCGGCTTGACCTGATGCGAGCACTGCGGCCGCTGGGCCGAATACATCCCTTCCGTCAAAAGTAGCGCCCTGTGTCGGCAGGCGGAATCGTTCGTCGGTCAGAGAAACAATGAGGTCTGCTCCCCCAACCATCGCAACTGCCGGAGCGAGAAGTCCGTTATCGGGACCCACAAAAAAACCGACTGGGGTACGAGCGGCGATGGCGAGACGTTCGGTGCCAACCCCAGGGTCGACAACCGCAAGGAAGACACCGTCTGGCATGAACTGAACCGCTCTGGTGAGGGCCAATGCTCCTCCGTGGATGTCGCCTCGCGCAATGCCGTGCGTGATGTCGAGAACCCTGATTGAGGGGGCAACGCGAGCAATGACTCCGTGGACTACGCCGACGAACTCGTCATCGGTTCCGAAATCTGAAAGGAAGGAGATTGGTACATCCATCGGCACAGAGTACCAACCACCGATTCGGCGAAGCCACTCAAGGCCGCTCCTTGTATGGTGGCTCCAAAACATGGAGGAACACTGGTGAGCGACGGCAGCACAGACGGTGCCAAATCTGGCAAGTTGAAAAAGAAGTTCTACGAATCCGAGCTTGAGAGACTTCAGACCGAACTCGTCAAGTTCCAGAGTTACATCAGAGACGAGGGCCTGCGAGTCGTGGTTGTGTTCGAGGGTCGCGATGCCGCAGGCAAGGGCGGTGCGATCAAGCGCATCACCGAACGACTGAATCCACGAGTGTGCCGAGTGGAGGCGCTTGGTACACCAACCGAACGGGAAAAAACGCAGTGGTGGTTCCAGCGCTATGTGCCATACCTGCCAGCGGCAGGCGAAATGGTTCTCTTCGATCGTTCCTGGTACAACCGGGCTCTCGTTGAACCTGTCATGGGTTTCTGCACCCCGGAGGAATACAAGGAGTTCCTTCGGTCATGCCCGGAGTTCGAGCGCATGTTGGTGCGAAGCGGCATCATTCTCATCAAATACTGGTTCTCGGTCAGCGACGATGAGCAGGAGCGTAGATTCCAGGGCAGGATCGACGACAAAACAAAACGCTGGAAGCTCAGCGGCATGGATATCGAATCCCGGGGTAAATGGGTCGAGTTCTCCAAAGCGAAAGACGTCATGTTCGACCACACCGATATCAAACAGGCACCGTGGTATGTCGTGAACTCGGAGGACAAGAAGCGAGCGAGGCTCAATGTAATCAGTCACCTTCTCTCCCTCATCCCCTACGAAGACAGAACCCTCGGGTCAGTCGACCTCCCCCCTCGCCAACAGGACACCGGATATATCAGGCCGCCGATTACAGAGCAGACTTTCGTGCCTGAGGTCTACTAAGAACTGGGGGACGGATTCAGACGGCGCACGAGGTGCGGACCAACAGTGGGGACACACTCCTGGCTGGCAAGGCTTCCCCATCCCGACCTGAAGGGACATCCGTGAGGCGGGGAGAAGGCAGAGCGAGCCGTGAAGGGGTTCAAAAGGGCGTCACCTCTGCGATTTGGGAATGCCAGCCCGTCCAGATAGCTTGAGAACCCTATGGACATTGAATTCGTCTACGTCGGGGACCCAATGTGCTCATGGTGCTGGGGCTTCGCCCCTGTTCTAGAGCGGATGCAGGAGGTGTACGACGTTCCGCTGCGGCTCGTGGTTGGGGGCCTGCGGCCCGGATCCGAAGCCGAAGAACTCGATGATCGCTTAGCTGGCGTAATGGGGCACCATTGGGAGCAGGTCGAGGCCGCCTCAGGCCAACCCTTCGACAACACGTTTCTAGAACGCCGCGACGGATGGCACTACGACACCGAGGTCCCTGCTACCGCTGTGGTGACGATGCGAGAGCTCAACGAGCCACAGACACTGCAATTCCATTCCCGTCTGCAACGAGCCTTCTACGCCGAGGGCATTGACATCACCGAACCCTCCGCCTACCAGCAACTCATTGCTGGTTTCGATGTCGACGCCGACAGGTTCAATGAACTTTTCGCCTCGGACGAAATGAAGGCGCGAGCTTGGTCCGATTTCGCCGAAGCTCGCTCAATAGGTGTCACCGGCTTTCCGACCCTTTTGGCGCGAGACGGCGAAGAATGGAAAGTGGTGACTCAAGGCTTCGCTCCTGCCGACAGGCTTCTGCCTGCGCTGTCTGACTACCTGCTCAACCGCTACGCCGATGCTGGCGAAGCGCTGTTCTGCGAACCCGGTACCACTTGTTGAGCTGGGCGCCGACATACCGCGCCGGAACCGCCTCCAAACCGAGAAGAGATGGCGTTGGCCGACACCCGCACATGCACCGTCAGCGATGAGGTCGTGGAAGACGAGGTAAAGGACGCCGCCTGGCATTACAGGGCAACGCTTGTCGATGCCAAGGCACACCTCGAATCGATCGTGAACTGTGACGAGCTCAATGAGTTGTATTTCGCATTCAGCGGTGACACAGCGAACGCCAATCCGAGTATCGCAGAGAGGGCCCTCGAGGTCGACGAATTCGCATATGAGCTGAGACAGAAGATGGGTTGCTGAGAACATCCATCACAACTGCGTGTCGTGTGGGGGTGAGCCCGCAAGGTAGTGTGGTCGGATGGTTCGTATTTTGGATGTTGTAATTGGACGAGGCGTGACAGACGCTCAATCCCACGCTGAACAGCGTCGAGTCCGGACTATCAATGTTGTGGCCTTCGGTGCATTTTCCTGTACATCTCTTCTGACCGTGGTGTTTGCCCTGTTGGGTGCTCGGGTTCTTGGCGAGACTCCATTTTGGTTGTTCCTGTCGAGTTCGTTGATCTTTATGTGTGGCTATGCGGCCGTCCTCGTGATCAACGGGCTCGGTCGTCACGATGGGGCCGTCGTTCTGGCTCTTACAACGGGTCTTGCGAATCTCGTGCTGGCCAGCGCCTTTGTGGGATTCGGCGTCGGCACATCCGTGTTCCTTGCTGTTCCCGCCATAGCGGTGCTCCTGATCACGAGGGCCGAAGACTCGACCGTGCGCTGGGCGTTCGTCATTGCGTCTGTTGCTGCCTTTGCGCTTCTCGCTGCAGTGGACACCCAGGTCGCTGATGCCATCGCTGGGACGTGGGTAGAGGTTTTGCTGGTGGTGGCCAACTTCGCCGCGATGGTCGGGTTTGCCGTGGCAGTGGTATGGAACCAGCGTCTCCTCGCTGACCGAACTGAACAAGCACTTGAGACGGCCAACGAACTCTCGGAACGGTTGCTTCTAAATATACTTCCAAAACATATTGCGGACCGTCTCAGAGCGGGAGAGTCACCCATCGCTGACCGCATCGACCACGTGACGGTTCTGTTTGCCGACATCGTTGACTCGACTCCGCTATCTGAACGACTCTCTGCTCGTGATTGGGTCGCATTGCTCGACAGTCTGTTCACACGTTTTGATGAGCTAGCCGAGGGTTTCGGTCTTGAGAAAATCAAGACCATCGGTGACGGGTACATGGTCGTCGGAGGACTCGACGCTGAGAGTCAACAACACGAGGCAGCCATCGCCGAAATGGCTTTGGCAATGCGATCCGAACTCGAAGATCGACAAGCTCAAGGATTGGAAAGACTCCGCATGCGTTTCGGCATAGCATCTGGGCCAGTTGTGGCAGGTGTGATTGGAAGCCGGAAGCTCAGCTACGACCTGTGGGGAGATACGGTGAACACCGCGTCGCGGATGGAGAGTCACGGGCAACCGGATCAAATCCAAGTTACGCAAACGACCTACAGAAACCTGCGCAACTCCTACATGTTCAGCGACCCGAGAGAGGTACAGATCAAGGGCAAGGGCCTTGTTACGACGTACTTCCTCATTGGGCCAAAACCATCCGAGTCCGTTACTCCAAGCAAGTAGTCCAAAGACGAGAACCCCCGAGACATCCGCACCCGCCAACAGATGACGCAGATGTCCCACTATTTCGAGCCTAGGTAGTTGGAGGGTGGTCAGCTTTCGAGGTGTTGGATGAACTCGTCGGCTACGTCGAGTTCGGTCTCTGAGAACACTCGAATGCCATTGTCGATGAGCATCTGGGCCACGACACCGGTACCCGCCTTCGTCGCACAGCTGAACGATCCATCGTAAATATATGTTGAACCGCACGATGGGCTGCCGTCAGTCAACACGGCAGCCACGCAGCCACGCCGGACAGCTTCAGCAACAGCCAACTGAGCGCCTTCAACGAACTGGTCGGTGATGTCGGCTCCGGTGTCCTCGACGACCGTGCCTGTACCTGACCGTACGTTTGTTCCATCGCCCCCGAGAATTTCGGCAGGTCGTCTCGGTATCAGCATCCCTGCGGCAAGCTCGGCACAGAACGGTACCAACCGACCTTCGGCTGCCCACCGGTCCCAGACTGGGGATTCGACAGCTACGTTCGTCTGGTTGTATCGGATGGGTGGACCGTTGAGACACCCGCTCACAAGGATCTTCGCCGCTGGACCGTTCGTTGGTGCTGGGAAGATGTGCACAGGTTGGCGATCCATTTGAGGCTCCTCTTGTCTGTCCACTCCAATATGCAACAGCCACGGTCAAAACGACTAGGACATAAAATGGACTAGCAACCCGAGCGGTGCGATGCGACACTTGAACCGTGAAGACCTACAACCAGTACTGCCCCATTGCTCGAAGCTCCGAGATTCTCGCCCAACGATGGACGCCTGTCATCATCAGAACCCTCCTCAACGGACCCAGCACATACACCGTCCTTGCCGATCAGGCTCCAGGGATACCCAGAAGCCTCCTCACCAGCCGCCTCCGAGAACTCCAAACCTCCAAACTCGTCACAAAGGCACAGGACCCCGCGACAAAGGGAAAGGTCTACGAGCTCACCGAATCAGGCCAAGACCTCGCAACGGTGATCAACGCCATGGGGCAGTGGGGAGAACGGTGGCTCGATGTCACCCCACAACACGCTGACCCTGTCCATTTCCTCAACTCGTGGATCAACTCGTACCTGAACCACGACACGCTCCTCGACCGGCGCGTCACCGTACGGTTCGAGTTCACCGACCAACCTGTCAAGGTCAGCCCAATGTGGGTCATCTTCGAACCACACCACTCAGAAGTGTGCCGCGCCTATCCCGGATACGAAGAAGACCTCATCGTCACAGCCGAATCAGTCGCCCTCGCCGAATGGCACCTTGGTCGCATCGAATGGCACCACGCGGTCCAAGACGGTCGTATCAACATCAGCGGCATCCCCCAACTTGCAAAAGCACTCCCGACATGGAACCAACGAAGCCGGTGGACAGCCTCCGCCCACCCACAAACCATCCGCTCATAACCGGCATGTGTGCGGGCCGAGTCGTGTCATGTTTGTTGAGACAATCACACAGCCAAGGAAGACGTTCGAGGACTGGAACGAGAACCTCAGAATGCACTCGGATCCGCCCTCGGCACTCGCCGCATCAATTGGCTGGGATGTCGCTAGCTCGCCCCATTCATGATCTCGAGCATGGTTGTTGCAATCCACTTGTTGATCGAGTCTGGGACAGGCTGCGGACCCTTCGGGAGACTGGACGGGTTCGTAGCGAGCAACTCGAGCGACAGCGCCTGAAGCGTGAACCCGAGATCCATCGACTCGATCGAGTTTCCCCTGCCGCCCTCAACGGCAAGGTTGGCCATCTGCCCATCTGCGAGCACAAAAAGGGTTCTACCTGAAGGCATGTCGTGTTGGGTAATTGACGACTTCACCTCGACTCGATCCGTGTTGCTATGCAGCCCTGGAATATCGATCTCTGTGTCGACATGACCGACATTCACCAAGATCGCACCGTCTTGCATCATCTCCATACGCTCATACGGAATCACCCCAGGTCGTCCCGTCGCTGTGATAAAGATCTGTCCAAGTGATGCGGCCTCATCGGCAGAGGCAGTATTGAAGCCGTCCATTGCGGCTTCGAGGGCCTTGATCGGATCGATGTCGACAACGGTGATGTCGGCTCCGCGATCTCTCCCGTATTGGGCAATCCCCCTGCCGCACCATCCGTAGCCGAATACGACAACGCGCTTGCGGTGGAGGGACACGTTGGTGGTCCGGACAATCTCATCCATCGTCGACTCGCCGACCGCATGTTTGTTCTCGACAATGGCCTTGAGAGGGCTGTCGTTGATGACGATGACAGGAAAACCGACTCGGCCCTCGAACTGCTCTCGCAACAGAAACGCACCCGAGGTCGTCTCCTCCGTAGCACCCATTGGTGGAGTCCCGTTGTCGAGACACCGAACAATGAGTTCCGCACCATTGTCGAGCACTATCTGCGGCCTCAGCGCCGCAAGGGTGTCCAGGTTCGCCTCAATATCTGCCTTGGTTTCGCCTGGCTTCTCGATAATCGTTGCCCCAGCCTCAGTGAGAAACTCGACCGTATCGAACTGCGTCGTCCCTTGATTGCCGATGGCCTGTATCGATGCGCCGCCGGCAAGCAAGGTCTCCATGAGAACCGCAGTTTTTGGTTCAAGATGAATGCGAAAGCCCATCGTCATGCCGTCAAACGGTTTCGAAGACTCAAACCTCACTCGCATCTGCGCAAGCAAAGGCATATGTCGACGGGTCCAATCAATGCGTCCAGCAGCAGTATTCACGAAGGATCCTTTGTTGGTGGACAGTCAGCTCTCAGCTCTCAGCTCTCAGCTTTCAGGTCTCAGAGCAGTTTGTATCACGGTACTCCGTACCTGCCGGTCAGCACGTTGGTCATCGGGATTCGGGCCATCGGCGCTGCCGCCCCGTAATCTGTCCTCTGTCCTCTGTCCTCT
>JAQCAA010000151.1 GCA_027728645.1 Actinomycetota bacterium
GTCCGGATTCGAATTCGGCATCGGGACCTAGTCGAACAAGCAATCGAGCTGCAACGAGTGGGTCACTCACTCGCATGGTGACTCTCGTGGTCTCCGGTGATAGATCGTCGTATTCGACCGGGTAATACTCGATAACCCATCGCGAACGCTTCCCGACCGTGAACACAACCTCATGATCATCGGGACTTGGCTCGTATCGGACAATTGCAGCCGCATCAGCGACGGACGGTTCGTACAGCTGATCGAGGACGGTGACGGAGTCGATCCTGTCGACTCGGAAGAGCCTGTGGTCGTCGGCGTACCGACAGAATCCGGCCAGATACCAGTTCCCGAGGTTGAAGAACACAGATTCGCCTTCGACGATTCGGACGGTTCGTTCGTTGGTTGCCTTACCCACGTACCCGATTTCTACGAGGCGCGTCTCATCGATCGCATTGCGCAAAGTCGTCACAGCATCGGGAGCGTGAACATCGAACAGGACGGCGTCATCTGCATCAGCACCAATCGCAATCGAAAGTTTATCCATCGCTGACGCCAGGGCTGGAGGCGCTTGGTTCGACGCCAAGAAGGTTGATCCAGCTGCGAGGAGGCCAAGAGCCTCGGCCGGAGTGAGTTTCATTGGTCGAGCGAAGTACTCGGCTGAATCGATTGTCACCTCGTCCTCGTAGATGTCTACGTCAATGAGGTCACCGGGCCCATACCCAGGGAGGCCGGTCAGAAAGATGAGGTGGAGGTCACGGACCACTTCGCTATCAGCTGCGTAGCCGAACCGCTCTCTGAGATCGCCGATCGTAGCGATGTCACTCTCGACGATGTACGGAATCATCGCAAGAATCCGAGCGATCCTATTCGCAGTGCGTGCAGCGGTGGACTTCACGCTGATCCATCTACATGTGCGACAAGTCTCTCACGCAGTCCATCTGGTGACACGATGACAGCCTTGTCGTCGAATCCGAGCACCCATCCGATGAACGACTGTTCAACACGAACGGGAATACTGAATGTTGTTGAGATGTCGTCCGAGTCGTGCACGACGGCATCGGAGATCTGCGAGGTAACGATTCTCGCGACGTCCCTGTCGAAGCGGACGAGGGCCATCTCGGTCGGAGGCTGGTCTCCCCCACCGGTCGGGATAACTGTCGATGCATCAAAGTCGAGTGGACGGGCGAAGGCGCCCCTCCTTGGTTCGACCAGTGGGTTCTGCATCCGGTCGACCCGAAAGGCCTTGACGACATCCGGTGCATCAACTTCTGGGGCAGCGACATACCAATGACCAAATCGGTGGGCAAGTACATATGGGGTCACTCTTCGTTGCTTGGCGGTGTATTGGAATGAAATGACCTTCCTGGCAGCTATCGCGTCGAAGATGAGACCGAGCACCTCGAGGTCGTGTCCGAGATCGGCTGTGACGTTTGGAGCGTTCAGAACCGGCGAGGCTCCCCCGAGTTTGAATATCGCGGAGAGACCAGTGGATTGACCGGCGAACTGAACTGCTTGGGCAGCAACGAGCAGGGCAGACCGTTCCTCCTCCGACAGCCCAGGGTCATCGATCGCATAGCCGTCAGGCGGTATCACGTAACCGTCCTCGACCTCCCAAATATCGATCGCTGTCATCTCAAGTGGAACACCGAGTGAGCGCAAGAGGTCCTTGTCGCGTTCGAATGTTCTCCTGAATGCTGCGTCTGTGTCCTGGTCATAGCCAGCAACCGTGTTTCGTATTTCCTCGGCTGTGACCGGCCTGTGGACCGTAAGCAAGAAGGCGAGAAGGTTGAGAATTCGCTCAATGACGCGCTGCATGATCTGCAGGCTATCGAGTTCCTGAGTACCGCGGAAGCACCCTGATGAAGCTACAGACTCTCGATGAGACGATCCACGCGTTCGTCGTATGCCTTAAATGGGTCCTTGCACAGGACAGTTCGCTGCGCCTGATCATTCAATTTCAAGTGCACCCAGTCGACGGTGAAGTCCCGTCTCTTCTCTTTTGCTGCCCGAATGAATGATCCTCGCAAGCGAGCTCGAGTGGTGGCAGGGGGCTCAACCATCGCCTTTGTGATGTCTGTGTCGGTCACGATTCTGTCCACAAGTCCTGCACGCTCAAGCTTGTAGAAGAGCCCTCGCTCTCTGTTGACATCGTGATAGTTCAGGTCGATGAGCGCCAGACGTGCCGACGACAGCGGAAGTCTGTGTCGTTCCTGATATCGCTCGATCAGTTGATACTTTGCGACCCAGTCGACCTCTCGGCTTAAGGTCATGGGGTCCTTTTCAAGTCCAGTGAGCAGATGTTCCCACATGCCAACCGCCCGCTCGACCTCTGGTGACACTCCGGTTGTTCGTGCGTACCGCGAAACCCGCTCGAGGTACTCCCACTGGATGTCAAGCGCACTCAATTCCCTACCGTTGGCAAGTCGCACCTTGGTGCGGCAGGTCATATCGTGGCTGATCTCCCTGATAGCGCGTATCGGGTTCTCCAAAGTGAGATCGCGGAACACGACTTCGTCTTCGAGCATCTGGAGCAGCGCGACTGTCGCTCCGGTCTTCGCGAATGTCGCATACTCAGACATGTTCGAGTCCCCGGCAATGACGTGCAGTCGCCGATAGCGTTCGGCGTCAGCGTGCGGCTCATCTCGAGTGTTGATGATCGGCCGACTTCTCGTGGTGGCGGATGAGCTGCCTTCCCAAATGTGCTCGGCACGCTGTGCGAGCGAATAGACCGGTCCCCGTGCGGTGTTCAGCAGCTTTCCTGCTCCGGACCAGATCTGACGCGTGACGAAGAAGGGCACGAGTGTGTCGATGGTCTTCTGGAAGTCAGCGTGGCGCGTGATCAGATAATTTTC
>JAQCAA010000152.1 GCA_027728645.1 Actinomycetota bacterium
AAGCCGCTGACTGTCGAGATAGGTTGCCTTGTCGGCTGCGGCCAAATTCATCCAGGCTGCACCGTCTGCGTCGCGCTCTCCAGACTCAAGTTCGGCCACCAACTCGGCAATCGGCCTAGCTTTGCTCGTATTTTGATCGAACCAAGAATCAAAAAGCTTCAGGAAGATCCACTGTGTCCATTTGTAATAATCGGGATCCGTGGTCGCGAACGATCGGTCCCAGTCATATGAGAAACCAAAGGCCTTGAGCTGGCGCCGGTACGTCTCGAGGTTCTTGTCCGTCGTGACTCGCGGGTGGATGCCAGTTTCTACGGCGTACTGCTCAGCTGGGAGGCCGAATGAGTCGAAGCCCATTGGATGCAGGACGTTCGCCCCTCGCATGCGGTGGTAGCGGGCAAAAATGTCGGTTCCGATATACCCGAGTGGATGCCCGACGTGAAGCCCAGATCCAGAGGGATAGGGGAACATATCAACGATGTACATCTTCGGCTTGTCAGGGTCGAAACCCGCGTCACCAGGATTCGGGACGCGGTAGATGCCCTGGTCAGACCATATCTGTTGCCAGCGCTCCTCTATTTCCCTGAAGTTGTACGAAGCCAATGTCTCTCCTGGTGACCAGCTAGCGTAACCCATCCCAACAGAACTGGGGATTCTGATGTAGGTGGGGCCTAACGGCCGATGTCTGGATTGGTCTGGAACGCTCTCGTCCGCACGGTGTATGCCGACTCCCCTGACAGGATTCCGCCTCTTCCGAACAGGCGTCCGGCTTCCCAGTTGGAAAGGCCGAGCTCTGGTTGATTCAGGGCGTATTGGCCGTCCACCCATCGTGTGAATCCGGTTCCGACAAACGGGGCATCGACCGCCCGAAAGAACCAGTCGTGTTCTTCGGGGTCGTTCGACACCATCGATGCGATAAACCTCGGGCTGTACGTGTTGAAAAGGCCCACGGCGGACGAAACATCGTCGACGATCGCAAGGGTCACCTCAGGGCTGTCCTCCCACTCCCATTCTTCACCGAGCCGTTCCTCGCTCAACAGCTCGCCCTGCGGTTCATCAACAAGGCCGCCTGCTCTTGAAATCGGGACCGACCGCTCAAACCATTCAGATGGGACGCGGCCAGCTGAGGACTCAAGCACATGGAGCTTCGTGTTGGTTCCCCTGCGCTGACCGGCTCTCTCGATGGCGTGCAGGAAGACTGGCACGAGGTCATCAACCCGAGACAGTGGGATGCACGCGGTGTTGAGGGTGTTGCAAACCTTTCGATCGAGCGAGTGATACACGGCGGCGGCAAAGCCGACAGGGTCTGCGCCAATGCCAGCCACAATCCATGCGCCGCCAGTTCCGTGGAGGCTGACCGCATTGCCTGCCTGACGTGCCACGGCACCAAGGCGAGCCGTGGCTTCACCTGAGCCTCTAGCGACCGCAAGACTGAGTCTTGGGTCGCTCATCATCGCAATACCAGCAGCGCGAGATGCGCTCGCTACGAGACTCGCTGCTCCGCTTGGAAGACCGCTTGCCGCGAGAGATGGGTTCAGGGCATGCTCAACAATCGCCTCAGCAGTTCGAAGGGCGTCTGACCCGATACGAAACACGACCGTATTTCCTCCGCGCAGCACTCCGGTTGCATCGGCGAATACGTTCGGACGCCCCTCAAACACAAAACCGATAACTCCGAGCCCGTCAATCACCTGTTCCAGATGCCAGCCCTCGTGAGCAATCGTTTCGACCACTCGGCCTCTGCCGCTCGGGGTGTTCGCCCAGACTCGCAGCCCTTCGATCATCCCGGTGCGCATCGAATCGTCAAGAACAAGCCGCGTGACGCTTCTCCCCCGTTGTTTCGCAGCCTCTATATCCGCTTCGTTGGCTTGTGCTATCGGAGCAAAGGTGGCGTCATCGGCAAGGGCTTCGGCGAACCTCAGGAAAAAGTCAGTGATCTGTTCGTCGGTAGCGGCACCCATCGCAGAGAACGCATCCACGGCAGAGGAGACGGCATCCGCTGCCTGGAGTCGCGGCTCAGCGGGAACATGAATCAGTTCACCCGAGTCTTGGACCACAATCAAGGCATCACCTGGTGCAAAGGCTGAGGCAAGTTCGGCCGACACGAGCGTCACCTTGGTGCCTCCCCATGGGATAGCTGCACCTTCTACCAGCGTTGTGAGCTCCTGTGAATCCATCGCGAAAGCGTACCGTTCTTGAGCGAGGTTGATCTCAGTAGGACAGCACGGCGTGAAGTGGTCCGTCAAAGCGGCTTCGCCCGTTGAGGAATGACAGCTCAATCAGCATCGCGGCACCAATCACATCTCCGCCGGCCTTTCCGATCAGTTCGTTTGCCGCGGCGAGTGTTCCTCCGGTCGCGAGTACGTCATCGACGATCAGGACGTAGCCACCGTTTGCAAAGGCGTCGGCATGAATCTCGAGAGAGTCCGTTCCATATTCGAGGTCATAGGTGATCGACATGGTTGTACGAGGCAACTTCCCTGGTTTTCGAACGAGCCCAACCCCAGCTCCAATCCGCTCTGCAATCGAGCCTGCCATCAGGAAACCCCTGGATTCAATGCCGAGCACGATATCTACGCCTTTGTCCACGAACGGTGAGGCCATCTCCCCAACGGCCTGCTGGAACGCCTGAGCGTTTGCCAGCAGGGGCGTGATGTCCTTGAACGCGATCCCTGGCTCAGGAAAATCTGGGACGTCAAAAATGAATGAGTAGAGATCAAGCATGCGCCGAGAATAGCCGCAATCCCCGACACCAACCCACCACTGATCATTCCCAGTTGTCGGGCATCCCCAATCCGCAGCAACCCAAGACCGAATGGCG
>JAQCAA010000153.1 GCA_027728645.1 Actinomycetota bacterium
GAACGCCATATGTGTACGAGAGGTGACCAAGTGTGAGCTCGCCAACCGCGTAGAGCGTTCCGTGTGACTGGTCCTCCGTCATGGCTGTGCCGGCGTGTGCGAGACCGGCCTCGTCGAGTACCCCGATCGTCGATTCGATCCCAGCATTGCCGTAGTCGGTTGAGTGATTCGAAGCTGTCGAGCAACCGTC
This sequence comes from Actinomycetota bacterium, assembly GCA_027728645.1. GTDB lineage: Bacteria > Actinomycetota > Acidimicrobiia > Spongiisociales > UBA5794 > UBA5794. The sequence continues at coordinate 191 of JAQCAA010000153.1, forward strand.
ATAGCCAGCTCCCGCGGCAGCACTTGCAAACTCACCGGGAGCAGAGAGTCGTGGGAAGATTCCGATCGGATAGCCGGGGACACCGAGCGTGATCTCCTGATGGCAGATCGCAAGATCAGCAGCCGTAATTACGGACCGCACTTGGTCGAACATCGGGTTGAAGTCGTACTCGACCTGAGAACCTGCGGCCAGTTCTTCTGCCTTCCACGCGATTCGGTTGTGAATGAGCATGTCCCCGGTGAACGCCAAAGTCGCGAAGTCTCCTGCCGCGCTGGGGGACACACGGTCCGCAATCGAATCGCGTGGATGGGCAGCATCTGCTCTGGGTGCTAACACGACGATGAGCGATGCGCCTATGAGAGCCGCGATCGTCATTGGTGATAGATGTCTGACAGCCCCGATCAGAATCCTAGGGCGGCCCACCTATCCCGACGATGACGTGCAGGCCTCCGATTCCGCCGCCAGTCCGGACCGACAGATCGCGTCGATTCGTTCCCGGTCCTCGTCTACACCTTGGTCGCCAGAACAGACCACATGAGCGGTAGGCGCTCTCGTCCCTCTGCTAGTCGAAACCGTCCATCTTCGCCCAGCTCGTTGATCGGCCCTGTCGGCCATTCGAGTGAGTCGTATTCGTCGATTTCGTCGATCCGCAGCCCAGCGTCGATCAGAGCTTGGAGCACTTCGGCCATTCCGTGGTTCCAGTCAAAGGTCTCGGGGCTGCTCAGCTTCCCGCCCTCGGTATAGGTCGTATCTTCCGAGAACTCCTGCGGATCCGACTGTTCGAAGTAGGGGTATTTGACGACTATCAGGTCATCGTCCCTTTCGTCGTCCAGCGTCCAGACAATGGGATGGCACTCTCTCATATAGAAGAAGCCGCCGTTGTTGAGGAGCGATGAAACGACGCGAGCCCAGCCTCGGATATCGGGCAGCCAGCAGATTGCGCCCACACCGGTGTAGACGATATCGAAGGTCTCAGGCAAGACCGAGGAGACGTCATACAACTCGGACACAACGAAACGGCCCGGTGTCCCGCATTCGCTGCTGAATCGTTGTGCGGCCTCAATCGACTTTGTCGAGAAATCCACGCCTGTCACATCTGCCCCGAGACGAGCCAGACCCAGTGTGTCTGTTCCGATGTGGCATTGAAGGTGGATCAGTGACTTGCCAGCGACGTCAGCCATCTTTTTGGCGTCAAACGAAACGACCTCGCCAATGAATCCGGGGTCTTGGATGAAACGGTCCAATCCGTACAGCTCGGAGGCATAGTGATTGTCGACTCGTGAGTCCCAGTTTGCTCGGTTGACTTCGCGGTGGTGGTCGAGCGGCATTCTTTGATTATGGCTCCCAGCGATTACTAGACGAGGCAACCAGCGGTGGGTGGCCGATTGTGGCGGATCATCGGGGTGACGCAAGGTTGGGAGGTCGATTGCGAAGGGAGAGAATCACAGACCGGAGACTTGTGAACCTCGAAGGAAACCCAGACTTGACCCGCATTTGTGTTGTGTACTCAATGCGTCATTGCAACGCTTCGGCGAGTTTGTCTGATGGTGTCATCCCTCCGAGGGTTTGTCGAGGCCGTGTGTTGAGGGAGTAGGCAGCCTGGTCAAGGTCGTCTTGTGTTCGTAGAGCTGCTGAGTCGATGCTGGCAGCGGCAACGAGTGGATCAACCAGCAGTCTCAGCAGCGCGGTAACGTCGATGGACTCTGCCTGCGCGAGCGTCGGCTACTAGGTGGGGGACCAGTACAGGGCGCTTGTCTATGTGCTTGCGTTCTGCGGCATCCGCGTCGGCGAAGCGACAGCTCTCCGGCGGTCCAGCATCAATATGATGCGATCGGAGCTACGGGTCTCAGAGTCTCTTGCCGATGTGAACGGTCGGCTTGTGTTCGGCTCTACAAAGACACGGCAAGCCCGCACTGTTGCCGTTCCCACGGCAGTGCGGGATGAGTTGGCAATCCATCTGGAATCGTTCACCGCTCCTGCCGCTGATGCCTTGGTGTTCACCTCGACTCAGGGGGAACCGATTCGGCTGCAGAACTTCCGCCGAAGGGTTTGGGCACCAGCGATAGAGCGGGCTGGGCTTCCGGTGGACCTGAGAATCCACGACATGCGACACACTGCGGCGTCTCTTTTGGCTAATGCCGGGGTACCCATCAAGTCCGTGCAGGAACACCTCGGGCATTCATCCATCGTTGTGACGATGGATCGGTATTCCCATCTGTATCCGGGGACCAGAAGGCATGTCGCGACGGTTCTCGATGACCTGATTGCCAACGCGGACGGACGAGACAACGGGACCGAAGCGGACCAAATGCAGACCAAGAGGGCAGAACTTGCATGAGCGCCTCGGGACACCATAGGCCAGAGCCCAATAGGCATAGGCCCATTGGGTCGCGCCCTCGGCAAGATTCGAACTTGCGACACCCGGTTTAGGAAACCGGTGCTCTATCCCCTGAGCTACGAGGGCGGGGATGGTGCGAAATGTGGTGCGAAACTCGCCGACACATCATGCATCACCATCGGTAAGGCTAGTGGGGCGTGACCACAGAAGGAATAACGCCCTCATAATCCGTCGGTCACGGGTTCAAGTCCCGTCCGCCCTACCGGTGCCCGGTTGCGATCACCTTCTG
>JAQCAA010000154.1 GCA_027728645.1 Actinomycetota bacterium
TGATCAATATGACCCATCGTGCCAACATTCACATGCGGCTTCGACCGCTCAAACTTTGCTTTCGCCATTTCGAATCTCCTATTCGCCTCTGACCTTTGCCACGATTTCTTGTGCGGCTTGGGTCGGTACTTCTTGATATGAGTGGAACTGCATCGTGTAATTCGCACGGCCCTGTGTCCGAGATCTCAGGTCACCTACGTACCCGAACATCTCGGCAAGGGGAACGAGGGCGTTGACAACTCTTGCCACGCCTCTCGATTCCATCGATTCGACCTTGCCGCGTCGCGAGGAGATGTCACCAATGACATCACCCATATAGTCCTCAGGAGTCACTACCTCGAGCTCCATTACTGGCTCGAGGAGCTTGACTCCAGCGGTCTTTGCGGCTTCCTGGATCGCCATCGATCCTGCGATCTTGAACGCCATCTCGGACGAGTCGACGTTGTGGCTCGACCCGTCGATGAGACGTGCCTTGATATCGGTGAGAGGGTAACCGGCGAGAATCCCGTTATTGAGAGCCTCGCGCATCCCCTTCTCCACAGCTGGGATGTACTCACGGGGTACGTTTCCGCCTTTGACGGCGTCTTCAAATACGAATCCCGATCCCGGTTCGAGCGGTTCGAGATCTATGACGACGTGGCCGTACATTCCGGAACCGCCAGTTTGGCGCTTGAACTTTGCGTCGATCTTGGTGACAGGACGCTTGATTGTCTCGCGGTACGCAACCTGAGGGCGGCCGACGTTTGCTTCCACTTTGAATTCGCGAAACAGTCTGTCGACGATGACTTCGAGGTGAAGCTCGCCCATCCCTGCGATGATTGTCTGACCGGTTTCGTCGTCTGTGTGAACCGCAAAGGTCGGGTCTTCTTCGGTGAGCCTGCCAAGTCCAGTGCCCAATTTGTCTTGGTCGGACTTGGTCTTCGGTTCGATAGCCACTGAGATAACAGGTTCAGGAAAGGTCATGGACTCAAGTTGAACTGGATCGCTCATAGCAGAAAGAGTGTCACCAGTCTTGGTGTTCTTGAGGCCAACGGCTGCGACGATGTCGCCCGTCATGACTTCGTCGATGTCCTCCTGCTTCGCAGCATGCATACGCAGAAGCCGCCCGAGGCGCTCCTTCTTTCCGTTGGTGGTATTGAGGACCACATCGCCCTTGTCCGCACGGCCTGAGTAAACCCGGAAGTAGGTGAGTTTTCCAACGTACGGGTCGGACATGATCTTGAATGCGAGAGCGGAGAATGGCTCGGAATCGAGAGCCTTTCGCTCTTTCGTCTCTTCTTCGTGGCCAGGTTTGAACCCGACCATTGGAGGGAGATCGACCGGTGATGGAAGGTAGTCGACAACTCCGTCGAGAAGCGGTTGCACACCCTTGTTCTTGAAAGCAGATCCGAGCATCACTGGAACAAACTCCCTGCCAAGAGTGCCCTTGCGGATAGCTGCTCGGATCTCTTCAGGTGTGAGTTCTTGCTCGGTGAGGTACTTCTCCATGAGGTTCTCTTCGGCTGCTGCAACGACATCCAACATCTTGTGGTGCCACTTGTTGGCTTGCTCGACGAGTTCCGCTGGGATCTCAGTCTTTTCAAACACGGTGCCGTCGTCGCCGTGCCACATCAGTGCCTTCATCTCGACGAGATCGATCACACCTTTGAAATCGCCCTCGGCTCCGATTGGAATTTGAATGGCGACCGGGTTACCGCCGAGGCGGTCGATGATCGATTGCTTCGCAGCGAAGAAGTCGGCTCCGACTCTGTCCATCTTGTTGATGAAACAGATACGAGGAACGCGGTACTTGTCAGCTTGACGCCAGACAGTCTCTGACTGCGGTTCGACACCTGAAACGGCATCAAATACCGCAACGGCACCATCAAGTACACGTAGTGAACGCTCGACCTCGACGGTGAAGTCGACGTGCCCAGGCGTATCGATGATATTGATCGTGTTGCCGTGCCACTGAGTGGTCGTGGCAGCCGAAGTGATCGTGATTCCGCGCTCTTGTTCCTGCTCCATCCAGTCCATGACGGCCGCGCCTTCATGGACCTCACCGATCTTGTGGGTGCGTCCCGTGTAAACCAGAATCCGTTCGGTCGTCGTCGTCTTGCCCGCGTCAATGTGGGCCATAATTCCGATGTTTCGGACTGTTTCGAGTGGGATGGTGCGTGACATGAGTTGTTACCAGCGGTAGTGAGCGAAGGCCTTGTTGGATTCGGCCATCTTGTGGATGTCTTCGCGACGCTTCACGGCCGCACCGGTGCGGTTCGCTGCATCGAGGATTTCATTTGCGAGACGCTCAGACATCGTGTTTTCGCGGCGCTTGCGAGAGAACTCGACGAGCCAACGAACGGAAAGGGTCTGAGCCCGACGTGCGCGGACCTCAACAGGTACCTGATACGAGGACCCGCCGACTCTGCGTGTCCGGACTTCCATCGTCGGACGGATGTTGTCGATTGCACGCTTGAGAACGGGAAGCGGATCTGAGCCTGTTCGCTTCTCTACGGTGTCCATTGCTGTGTAGACGATGCGGCGAGCCGCGCCCTTCTTGCCCTTCAAGAGGACCTTGTTGATGATCTGAGTCACCAGAACCGAGTGGTAGATCGGATCGGGATCAAGCTTGCGAACTTCTGCTGGGGCTCTCCGCATTACGAGTCCCTCTTCGTTCCGTAGCGAGAACGCGCTTGCTTGCGTCCATCAACACCCGAAGCATCGAGCGCTCCCCGAATGACCTTGTAGCGAACACCAGGAAGATCCTTTACTCGTCCTCCACGGACGAGAACGATCGAGTGCTCCTGGAGGTTGTGGCCTTCACCGGGGATGTATGC
>JAQCAA010000033.1 GCA_027728645.1 Actinomycetota bacterium
AGGTGTGCTGGCCTGGGCCCCTTGCCGCCGGCCTCGTTCGGCCACACTGTGACGCACAGGTTGCATGCAGTACATCCCCACATCTGAAGGTCGATCCCGACTTCTCGCGGCAGCTTGGAATTGCCCTCCTTGTTGTACAAACCAATCTGGTCAGTCACGATTGCAGCTACATGTTGTGCCAGGAAATCACGGTGGCCCGCTTCCTGCGCCTCGGCAAGCTTGGACATCTTCCACGCCCCAAGAGATGTATGACCCGTAGCGCCAACGTCAGCCGTGAGGGCCTTGAGCATCGGCTTGAGCCGCCCATACCCACCAGCCTTGAGCAGATCAGTGCACATCGTCGCAGGGCCGACACCCATGGCGATTGTGTCAGAGAGATTCTCCTTCCGCACCCCGGCCGAGAAACTGACTGCCAGGTGTCCGTTCTCACCTGGGAGGTCGAATACGCCTGGCAACGCAGTGACAAGTCTGTCGAGAACCGTTGAAGAAATCACGTGCAGAGGTGGACCGGACAGATACATGGGGTCGTCTGGCAGCCAACCTTTCTCGTTCGACACGACGAGCGTGTTCGACAACTTCACTCCGAACCTGCGCCCAAGGGTGTCTGCGTGATCGCTTAACTCTCCAATGAGCGACAGCGCCCTGTCGAATTGCAGATCGGCGTCGAACGCGTCGCTCGTTACGGTGACGTCGTCGTACCCGAGCGTATCGTGCAGCATGCTGTCGACATTTTCGAAACCAAGCAGCGTTGGGTTCAGCTTCACGATGACGTCAAGTTCGTGCTCTTCCATGAGATGTCTCACGATGGCGTCGATCTCGTCGGGAGGGCATCCGTGGAACGTCGAAAGAGTCAATGTGTCAGCGATCATGGTCGGGAAATCGAGGTTACGGAATTGGGCAAATGGTTCAGGAATCTCCGGTCGAAGTGCGTCTATGCGTGAGGAGGCGTCCTTCATCGTCTCGATGAACAGTCGGACCTTGTCTGACGAAATCCCTGCCAGGTCGTAGCCGACGGACATGTCAAACACCATCGGACCTGTGTCTTCGCCGAGGTATTCGCGGAGGGGCTCCCACCGTTTGAGGATCTCGATCATCATCCACGCCTTGACATATTCGTCGATCGAGAGCGGCACCGAGAGTTCCTGGCTCCACTCGATGTTGTACCCAACGGTGGCCATGTCTATGCAAGGACGGGCAATGTCGAGGTCGTCAATCACCTGGATCGTCTTGAGCTCGAACACCCTCGATCCCCCTAGCCAGGCGAGGACGATGTTTTGAGCCATCTGAGTGTGGGGCCCAGCAGCGGGACCGATCGGTGTGGCTGCTGGTCGTCCAAGGAATTCGAAGGAAAGGTCGATGTCTGGATCGGGCTTCCAAATACGGGCCGATATCAGATCGAAAATTCTGCTCCGAGTTTCCCATTCGTGGGCGATGCGCCCGAGCAGACCTGCAAGGGGCATGGGGGTGAGCGGTGGCTGCGTCATATCTACAACTTTCCGTGGAGGCGGCTGGCTTGTTCGGTTGCTTTGGCTCTGATCTCGGCGCCGTCTACTCGCGTAGCCACGCCGTCTTTCAGGACGGTTTCGCCTCCGACAACTACATCGAGCGGGCGAACTCCTGGGGTAAATGCAAGATGCCACGGCTCCATCGGGTCGTGGGACCAGGTGACAACATCACCCCTTGCTTCTGGAAACAGGTCCCATCCCGTTTCGAGCCAGGACCACGCTGAGTCAGGCGTGGCGGTGACGTCCGACTCCCGATGGCGGAGATATGCGGCACGGAACGACCCAAGCATGTCCCCTCCGATGCCATCGGTGCCAAGGGCAACCGGATTCGAGAAGCGAGAGGGGTTGGCGTATCCGACCGAGTTGTTCATATTCGACTCTGCATTGTGAAGGATGGTGCCAGACAGGTCACGTTCGAGGAACACCGCATGGGCGATCAGCCACGAGTCTTTGGCGAGGTCCGCGAGCCGGTCACCTGCGCCAATGTCTTCGGGACCCTCATGGACATGGATGTGCACCCCGGCATCAAGATCCTCAGCCAGACCGGCAACACCATCGAGGGTCTCGGGTGAGAGAGTGAAACACGCATGGGCACCAACCCAGCCCTTTCCGCCTTCAGATAGGAATCGGCGGTTTTCTTCCAGCCCTCTCGCCGCGCCGTCTGGACCATTGCGGTCCGTCACTTCATAAGCACACGCAACGCGGACGCCGACCTCTTCACAGGCCTCCGCAATCACAGACAGCGACCCTTCAATGGCATTGGGCGCAGAATGGTGATCGATGATGGCTGTCGTGCCGTGCTCAAGCGCCTCGAGCGCACCAAGCATTGCGGACCAGCGGACCATCTCCATATCGAGCGCAAGGTCAAGACGCCACCACACCTGTTCGAGGATCTCAACGAAAGTCGTCGGTGTCTTGGGCGGCGATGGCATGCCGCGAGCAAGCGCGGAATACAGATGGTGGTGGGAACAGACCAACCCGGGAGTCACAGCCGACACGTGCTAGACGCCGATCTCAAGCGGTTGGTGAACATCGAGTGGAAGCTCCGTTCTCCACTTGCCGTCAATCGCGTGGTAGGCCGCAGCGACTGCTCCAGCTGTCGGAACGAGACCAATTTCGCCGACCCCCTTGATTCCGAACGGCGAGCGGGGCTGGGGTACCTCAACGAGAATCACCTCAACCTCTGGCATGTCCTTTGGGCGGATGATGTTGAGCTGCCGCAGGGTCGTCATTGTTGGCATGCCATCCTCGTCGGCTGGAAACTCCTCAGAGAGTGCGTACCCGAGACCCATGTGGACCGATCCTTCAACCTGTCCAGCGGCGAGGATCGGATTGATCGCTCTTCCGACATCGTGTGCTGCGATAACCTTTTCGATCTTGCCGGTGAGGCGGTCGGCAATAACGACTTGGCTCGCATATCCGAACGCGGCATGGATCGTCGGATTCTCCAGGCCGTCGTTGATACTGTTCGTCCAGTCGACGGTATAAGAGCCGTGGTAGTCGATTCCTGGTTTGCAGCCGTCGGCGAGCGCCACTTTGCATGCATCCTCAGTTGAACCGGCTGCCATAAGCGTGCCGCGAGAGCCTGTGGTTTGGCCCGCTGACAAGTCACGGGTCGTATCGACGACGACGCTGATGCGGTCCGGATCGATTCCAAGGACGTCTGCCGCGACCTGGAGTGCAACGGTGTGGACACCCTGACCCATTTCGGTCCATGCGTGGCGGACGACAACGGAGCCGTCTTCCTCGAAGCGAACGACTCCCTTTGCCACCTCAATGAACCCGTTACCGAGGCCTGAGTTCTTGATTCCTGCACCTATGCCGACGGCTTTGCCTGCCGCGATAGCTGCGTCGTAGTGAGGCTTGACTGCATTGAGGCACTCGACAATCCCCGCGACGCCATCATCCATGATTTGTCCAGGACCCCAGACACTGCCGGGCGTTGCGACGTTCTTGGCTCTGATCTCCCACGACGAGATGCCGACCTTTTCTGCGAGTCGGTCGATGCAACCCTCGGTTGCAAATTGTGCCTGGTTCGCTCCGAATCCGCGAAAGGCGCCACACACCGGGTTGTTTGTCCGAACGGCCACGGCCGCTACGTCGACATTCTCGACCGCATATGGCCCGCAAGCATGACCAGCAGCCCTTTCAAGCACCTTCATCCCAACCGAGGCGTACGGACCAGAGTCTCCGATCATCCTTGCCTTCACTGCCGTGATCCTGCCCTCTTCGTCGCACCCCATCCACATCTCGGTCCGAATTGGATGACGCTTTGCGTGCATCAGGAACGATTCCGGTCGGGACAGCGTGCACTTGACAGGGCGACCAGTGATCGAGGCGGCGAGAGCCGTGTGCCCCTGATTCGACATGTCTTCTTTCCCACCGAAAGCGCCACCATTTGACACCAACTCCACAGTGACCATTGAGCTGTCGACGCCGAGCATCGCTGCGATCTGGTCCCTGTCATCCCACACGCCCTGCCCACCTGAATACACGTACAGCGACCCGTCCTCCGATGGAACCGCGACAGTCGATTCGGGCTCAAGGAAGGCGTGTTCAACGCGCTGGGTTTGGAACACCTCATGCACAACGTGGGCAGCTGAAGCCAGTGCTGCATCAGTGTCACCTCGTGCGTAAACGCTCTCGGAGAGCTTGTTGCCTTCGAGGCTCCAAACGGCGTCCTCGTCAGAGGCAAGCGCTACATCGACATCAGTGAACGGCGTGAGGACGTTGTACTCAATCTCAACAAGCTCTGCGGCCGATCGTGCGGTCAACATGTCCTCTGCGACAACGATGGCCAGGACATCACCGCGATATGACGTACGGCCTCCGACAGGGATCATCACCGGCCAGTCCTTGTAGATGATGCCCACCCGCAGGTCACCTGGGATGTCATCGCCTGTGAGGACCGTCACGACACCCTCGTGGGCGAGAGCCTTCGAGGCGTCTATCGCAACCACATCGGCACGCGCATGATCTGTGAACCGGAGCGCGGCATGGAGCATCCCATCGATCTGGATGTCGTCCACAAAGCCGCGGTCACCGAGGGACAACTCCTTCGCTTCGTACTTGACCCCACTTCCGCCAATTTTCCCTGAACGGGCACGGACAGGGATCGGCTCGCCCGAGGCCAGAAGTTCAACCGCTTCAACGATCTTGGTGTAGCCCGTGCATCGACACAGGTGGGCACCGAGGCGCCCATTGATCGTCGCTCTGTCAAGGCTCGGGCCCTTCAGATCAACCAATGCCTTGGATCGCACGATGATCCCAGGAGTGCAGAAGCCGCACTGGAGCGCACCAGTTGCAGCGAACGCATCCGCATACCTGGTTCTCTCAGCTTCGTCGAAGCCTTCCAGAGTGACAATCGGCTTGTTCGCGACCTTTTCGAGCGACATCAGACAACTGGCCATCGCCTTTCCGTCGACAAGCACGGTGCACGCTCCGCACTGACCAGAAGGTGAACAGCCGTCCTTGGCTGAAGTGAGTCCTATTCCATCTCGAAGTGCCGACAAGAGATGGGGATGCCGTTCATCGACGTCGTGCGCCTCGCCGTTCACATTGAGCGAAATAGTCATGGTCAGTCCTTTTCCTGTGAGATCGAGCGGTAATGCTTTGGAACCCGGTAGCGGTCGAAGTCGAAAACGGTTTCCTTGTAGAACGAGCAGAAATCGAGATCGAGCCTCGCTACGGCTACCTCATCACCCGTAGTTATGCATTGAGCCACGACTTGCCCGGAAGGCGCAAAGATCGCAGACTGAGCCAGCGACTCGATTCCAGCTTCAATGCCTCCCTTCGCTACGCCCACGACATACGTGCCGTTTTGATAGGCGCCACTCGACATAACCAAGTTGTTGTGAAACCCAGCGAGGGCGTTCTGCTGTGGGTCGGGGTCGTAGTGCAAGGGAGTGTTGTACCCGATGAGGACAAGCTCGACGCCCTTGAGCCCCATCACTCGATATGTCTCTGGCCAGCGACGGTCGTTGCATATCGCCATACCAACGACCCCTCCGAAGGCATCCCATACATCGAAACCTTCTGGGCCAGGTTCGAAATAGTGGCGTTCGGCGTGCTGGAACGGACGGCCAGGCTCGTCGTGCTCGTGACCTGGAATGTGCACCTTTCGATACTTGCCAACCACCGAACCATCGCGCTCGACAAGAATCTGCGTGTTGTATCGATGTCGGGTGCCGTCCTCCAAGACCACAAGCTCGGCATAGCCAAGACAAAACCCAACTCCGAGTTCGGCAGCCCTTTCGAACAGTCTCGCCGTCTCTGGACCCGGCATTTCTGTCTCAAACCAAGACTCCATCTCCGCCACATCATCGGTGAACCAGCGAGGAAAGAAGGTCGTCAACGCAAGCTCTGGAAACACCACGAGCTCGCATCCGCGCGATGCGCCATCCTCCAACAGGGCCACCAGACGGTCCACTGCATCGGATCGAGTGTCTTCCTTTTCAATCGGTCCCATCTGTGCGGCACCAACTGTGATCATCCGAGCCAAGCTGTCACTCCCTGAGTTCGTCGTTCTCCTGCGACTCCGATTGTTATCGATTGCTTTACATTTTGTCAAATACTCTTTGACATTTTGTCAAGGCGCTGGGTAGGGTTTGGTCTACTTGTTGAACGTCACATCGGGCAGCCGTCCGCTGCCCCGAGGAAGGATTGCCATGCCAGACATCGTTCGAGCGGCTCTTGTCCAGAGCGCGTGGACCGGCGACTTCGAGTCGATGCTCCAAACCAACATCGAGTACGCCCACAGTGCAGCCAACGACGGAGCCAAGGTGCTCTGCTTCCAAGAGATCTTCACTGGGCCTTACTTCTGTACCGTTCAGGATCCTGTTTTCTACGACCTCGCCGAACTGATCCCAGACGGCCCGACAGTGACAGCCATGACCAAGGTCGCAAAAGAGACGGGCATGGTTCTCGTCGTGCCGATCTACGAGCGAGTCGACGAGGGAACGTTCTACAACACAGCAGCAGTCATCGACGCAGATGGCACGATGCTCGGCATGTATCGCAAGACCCACATACCTCAGGTGGAGGGATTCTGGGAGAAGTTCTATTTCAGGCCAGGCAACCTCGGCTATCCCGTTTTCGACACCGCCGTTGGCAGGATCGGCGTCTATATCTGTTACGACAGGCACTTCCCGGAAGGTTGGCGAGAACTCGGCCTCAAAGGAGCCAAGATCGTCTTCAACCCGAGTGCAACCACACGAGGCCATTCCAAGTATCTGTGGCAGTTGGAGCAGCCAGCTGCGGCAGTCGCAAACCAGTACTTTGTTGGAGCGATCAACCGCGTTGGTTCCGAGAACCTCAAAGACACGGATTACTACGGATCGTCGTACTTCGTCGATCCCCGCGGCCAGACAGTTGGTGCCGCCGCATCAGATACAGCAGACGAGGTAGTCGTTCGCGACCTAGACATGAGCGAAATTGAAGCCGCACGCCGACACTGGGCGTTCTACAGGGATCGCAGACCAGAGGTCTATGAAGGGATTGCCGCTTCGTGAGCCGATGCAGCGTCGAATTCGTAATCGAGCCGTTTACTGACGGAGATCCCGGCAAACATGTCAGAGCGGGAATCGAAGCGATCGAGGCCCAGGGGCTTGACGTCATGATGGGACCGTTCGGATCCACTGTCGAGGGTGATATTGATGTGGTGACCTCCGCAATCTCGTCGATGGTGAAGGCGGCAATGAGCGACGGCGCTCACCGGGTTCTCGTAGAAGTACGGAAGCCGTCATGACCACCACAGCTGAGCAGCTCGCACAAGCGTTCGAACCACTTGTCGAAGCAATCGGCGCAGCCGTTGTCGCCTCAGAGGACATAGAAGAAGGCGACATCACCATCGAGTGGCAAGGCAAGCCAGCGATTGGGATCCGACTCGAAGACATCGTCTCACTCGAGAGACTGATTGCAACGGTCGAGGCGCAACTCGGCGCGAACCTCAGCGACCTCAACCGTGCAGACAAGCAACGAGCTGTCAGGCTGCTCGACGACCGGGGTGCTTTCCGGCTACGCCGATCAATCGAGGACGTTGGTGAGTCCATGGGTGTCAGCCGAATCACGATTTACAACTACCTCAGCGCGCAAAGGGAGGCAAGCGAGTGACCTCCGTTCTTGGGTTCTCATGCACGCTGCCCGCATGGGTCTCTGACATTGCAGATTTCGAGCGTGCATATGAGACGGATTCAGACAAGATGGACCTTGTCATCGCTCTCGCCATGAACAACGCGACCAGGAACACCGGTGGACCGTTCGGTGCAGCGATATTCGATGCAGAGAGTCACCGACTCATTGCGCCTGGTGTCAACCTTGTCGTACCCGCATCGAACCCCACTGCCCACGCCGAGATTGTGGCAATAGCAATCGCAGGCAGCCGCCTTGGGCGATACGACCTTGGAGACGAGGGAGCGAGTCCCTCGGTCCTCGCAACAAGCGTTGAACCTTGCGCCATGTGTCTCGGCGCGACCCCTTGGAGTGGTGTGTCATCTCTGCTTGTCGGAGCGCGTGACGCAGATGCAAGAGCAATCGGGTTCGATGAAGGCACAAAACCCGATGATTGGGTCGGGGTGCTGACGGGTCGCGGAATCTCAGTCACACTCGATGTACAGCGCGAGGGAGCTGTCGCGGTCCTCGACACCTACCTCGCCCTCGGTGGTCACATCTACAACGCAGATGGGGAGGACAACGATGCATGAAGTTCAGGACAGGACCTGGGCCGTCGATCGCTATGAGCGACCTGCGACTCTTGACGAGGCGGTTGCCCTGTTGGACCGCCACGATATGGACGCCCGCATCATCGCTGGAGGTACCGACCTTCTACTCGAACTCCAGCGCAAGGTCCGCAGCATTGAGGTACTGATCGACTTATCAGCCATCCCGAACCTGAATGAGATCAAACTGGTCGACGGTCGCATCAGCCTTGGTCCACTGGTAACCCACAAGGACATCGTCTCCTCAAAACTGATGATTAGTGCCGGGCTACCTCTCGCACAGGCAAGCCTTGAGGTTGGGTCGGCACAGTTGCGAAACCGCGCCACCGTTGCTGGCAACGTCGTGACGGCGAGCCCTGCAAACGACACGATTTCTGCACTCCTTGCCCTCGACGCAACGGTGCACCTCGCATCGGCCCGCGGGGAGAGGTCAATAGCCATACGCAACTTCTACCTCGGTGTACGTCGCACGGTGATGGAGTCGAACGAACTCGTAACGAGCATCTCGTTTCCCGAATTGACGACAGCCGACCGAGGTATTTTCGCCAAGATCGGACTGCGCTCCGCCCAGGCCATCTCCGTGGTGCATGGCGCAGTTGTGATAACAGAAACCGACGGAGTCGTCACCGATGCCCGGATCGCACTCGGGAGTGTCGCACCCGTTGTCATTCTCACCAATGCAGCACAAATCCTGATTGGCAACCCGCTCACGGCCGACCGCATCAAGGAATGCGCCACAGCAGCAGCAGCTGAGGTCACGCCCATTTCTGACGGCCGGGCAACGGCAGAGTATCGAACTTCGATTGTCGAAGTCGCTGTGGCACGGATGCTCACGTCCCTCCTTGACGGCACCGAACGTTCAATGTGGCCAAAGAGAGTCACCACCCTCGACAACGCGCAATCGCCTTCCACAGTATCTCCCGTATCCGTTGGCGAAACAGACACGATGCAAATGACCATCAACGGAGTACCGGTCGAAGGTTCTGCACAATGCGACACGACGCTTCTCGATTGGATCAGGGAAAACGCGACTGGACCCGACGGCGCTGCGCTGACAGGGACCAAGGAGGGTTGCGCCGAGGGCGAGTGCGGAGCTTGCACCGTTCACATGGATGGGAAAGCAGTACTTGCCTGCCTCGTTGCCGCACCGGCGGCATCCGGATCGAGCGTCCTCACAATCGAAGGGTTGGCTTCAGAGCGCGACGTCGCTATCCAGAGAACCTTCGTTGACCTCGGTGCTGTGCAATGTGGCTACTGCACACCAGGGTTCGTGATGTCTGCGTCATCACTTGTCTCGGAGCACCACCATCTGGCGCCACACGAGATCCGCGATGGACTCAGCGGCAATATCTGCCGGTGCACGGGGTACGAGTCTCTCGTGGAGTCACTGGTGCAGATCTCGAACAACAGATCACAGGATGCGGGGGGCGGGCAATGAGCATTGGGGTTACCGCTACTCGGATTGATGCTTGGGCAAAGGTCTCTGGGGCCGCTCTTTACCCTGGGGACCTACCCGTGGAAAACCCGCTGTTCGCCAAGGTTGTATTTTCGGACCGTCCGCATTCTCGAATGATTTCAATGGATACGAGTGCGACGTTGGCCGTCGAGGGCGTTGTTGAGGTTGTGACAGCTGCAGACATTCCGCTCAACGAATACGGGCTCACGATGTTCGACCAACCGGTTCTGATAGGGGTCGACGGGACAGGAAAATCGCCGGTTCCATCGGATGTGAGCCGGTGGGAAGCCGACCAGACAGCCGTCGTGATCGCAGAAACAGCCTCGGCAGCACTCGCAGGTGCACAGGCACTTGCCATCGAATGGGAAGACCTCCCCAACGCGTCGGATATTTCTGCCGCTGACGTCGGCGACGTTCTTGTTCACCCCGAAAACGGCCTCGATACCAACTCCTACTACAGCTTGAAGATTCGCAAGGGCGACATCGAGCATGGGTGGGCGCAGGCCGATGTCATTGTCGAGGGCTCCTATCGGGTGCCTCACCAAGAACACGCCTATCTCCAACCCGAAGCTGCCGTGGTGCATGTCGATGACCACGGAGTGGTGACGATCAACGTCGCTGGGCAATGGGCCCACGAAGATCGTGAACAGATCGCGCATGCGCTCGAACTTGACGAAGAGATGGTCAGGGTCATCTACCCGGCAATCGGAGGGGCCTTTGGAGGTCGCGAGGACATGACTCTCCAGATCGTGATGGCGGCAGCGGCACTAAAGCTCCACGCCAAGGGAATCGACCGTCCGATTGTGACGGTGTGGAACCGTGAGGAGAGCATCGTTGGTCACCACAAGCGACACAGAGCAGAGGTCACAACGCGCTGGGGCGCAACGAAAGACGGCAAGATAGTTGCTGTGGAAGCCGATGCTGCACTCGATGCTGGCGCTTACAACTACACGTCGAATAAGGTCCTTGCCAACCTCCATCTCACCGTTGCGGGGCCCTACAACATTCCTAACGCACGTATCGATTCCCGCGCGGTGTACACGCACTCGGTCCCCGGCGGCGCGTTCCGAGGTTTCGGGGGGCCACAGGGTGCCTTTGTTGCCGAGTGTCAGATGAACAAGGTCGCTGAGGCTCTCGGGATGGACCCTGCAGAAATCAGGCTGGCAAATCTCCTGCACGATGGAGATAACTTCATCACACAGCGGCAGATGCCAGATGGCGTCAGTATCGAGACCGTGCTTGCTGAGCTTGTCGAGGCAAGCGGATGGGATTCAGACAAGCCGTCCACAACGTCGGTCGGGGGCATCAAGACCATCGCTTCGCCATCAGCATCATTACGAACGGGGCGCGGAATTGCATGCGCCCTCAAGAACATCGGGTTCACTATGGGATTCCCCGAGCGATGCGAAGCGACCATCACACTGTTCGGCGAAGATGAAATCGATTCGGGTCACCTCGCCCACGCTGGAGCCGATGTCGGCCAGGGAGCCCACACGGCGTTCCTCCAGATGGCAGCCGAAGCAGCAGGTGTACCACTTGACAAGATGCAAGGCACCTTCTCGGACACCGCAACCTCAGGTGACTCTGGGTCGGCGTCCGCTTCCAGGCTCACATTCATGGCAGGAAACTCGATTCGCGGTGCTGTCGAAGAGGCAGTCAAGTCATGGAACGAAGGCGACCGTCCCGCCATGGGACACTTTCGATACGTGCCCCCGCCAACAGAAGCCATTGACTCTGAGACCGGAGAGGGGTACCCAATACTTGCATTCGGATATGTTGCTGAGGTGGTCGACATCGCTGTGGACATCGAGACCGGTCACATCCGGGTCGGGACTGTGTACTGCGCCGTGGACGTCGGAAAGGCGATCAATCCGGGATTGATTCGAGGCCAAACCGAAGGCGCAATCGTTCAAGCACACGGCTACACGTTGTCGGAGCGATTGCGTGTCACGAACGGACGCATCGAGAACCCAACCTTCTCTGGCTACCTCGTGCCTGGATCAATGGACGTGCCTGACAAGATCGAAACAATCATCGTCGAGGTTCCGGACCCAATCGGTCCGTGGGGAGCTAGAGGCATGGCAGAGATGCCCCTGATTCCCTACGCCCCAGCAGTGGTCGCGGCCCTGCACGATGCAACGGGTGTTTGGTTCGACGAGTTTCCGCTTACGCCCGACAGGGTCCTTGCAGGCCTAAAGGCCGCCGGTGTCAGCTAACAACGGACACGTAACCGTGGTCGGGTCGATCAACCGAGATCTCGTCCTGTCATGCCGCACCCTTCCCGAACGCGGAGAGTCGATCGCAGCCACCGGGTTCGAGACCCACAACGGCGGAAAGGGAGCCAATCAGGCTGTCGCACTCGCACGACTCCGAAATTCCGTCGCCATGGTTGGGAGCGTCGGCACCGATTCCGATGGGGATCTCCTGATCGACGCCCTTGTGAGCGAGGGCATCGACGTCGTCGGGGTCACTCGATCAAATGAGTCAACCGGCCTTGCCGTGATCCTCGTGGACAATGCCGGCGACAACATGATCGTCACCAATCAAGGGGCGAACGCTGCTCTTACGGTTGGCGATATCGACCGAACCTCAGAGACAATCCGAACGGCAGATGTGACGCTCGTCCAGATGGAGATTCCTCTAGAAGTGGTCGCTGCAGCCGTGGCGGCTGCGGCTGGAACGACAATTCTGAATCCAGCACCTGCCGAACCACTCGGCCCGCTCGTGCTTGACCATGTCGACTACCTCGTTCCGAACAGGACCGAACTTGGGACACTTGCGGGCGTAGCAACACCCGAGACCGAAGCCGAGGTTCTCGCAGCGGCTAGGAATCTTGGCTTCGCCGGAACCGTTGTCGTGACCCTCGGCTCCCACGGGGCTGTTGCGATCATCGAAGGTGTCATCAAGGCACGCACGAAGCCGCCGCTCGTCGCTGTTATCGATACCGTTGGGGCAGGAGACGCGTTCTGTGCAGGATTCGCGGATGCACTTGCAGGCAACGCTTCGCTTCCGGATGCCATGGCGTGGGGAACAGCGTGTGGCGCATACGCCACGACCGTCCGTGGAGCCCAACCGTCCATGCCAAGCCGCGCCGATGCCCTATCGCTTCTTCCAACCGTCTTAATTCTCGGCACGCGGGAGTAGTCCGTGCCACGAGCTGTCATCGCTATCGGAGGTAACTCGCTTGTCACCGACAAGGACCACCAAACGGACCAGGATCAGTACCTGGCAGCTGGGGAAACCAATCACCACATAGCCGAGATGGTCGGATCCGGTTGGGATGTTGCCATCTCGCATGGAAATGGCCCACAAGTTGGGTTCATGTTGCGGAGGTCCGAGTTGTCAAGTCACGAGTTGCACGAGGTGCCGCTCGATCTGTGCGGCGCAAACACCCAAGGGTCCATCGGGTACATGCTTCAGCAGAACTTGATCAATGACTTCCGGAGGATGGGGCTTGCCAAACAGGTCGCAACGGTTGTGACCCAAGTTGAGGTCAGTGCTGACGACCCTGCGATGCTGAAACCGTCGAAGCCGATCGGGACCTTCTTCGATGAGGAGGAGGCCAAGGTTCGACGCGACAGGGATGGCTGGGATGTCCTCGAGGACGCTGGCCGTGGTTGGCGGCGGGTTGTCGCGTCCCCGCAACCGGTGCGGATCGTCGAGATCGAAGCCATCCGAACGCTGATCGACGCTGGGGTGGTCGTCGTCGCCGTTGGCGGAGGGGGCATACCTGTGGTTGCCGACGACAACGGCGACCTGAGTGGCGTGGCCGCTGTCATTGACAAGGACTTGGCTTCGGCCGTCCTCGCAAGGGAAATCGATGCAGACCTATTGCTCATCGCGACGGCTGTCGAGAAGGTTGCTCTGCGATTCGGGACTCAGGAACAAGTATGGGTTGACCGCATGACGTTGTCTGAGGTGAAGCAGTATCTCGCCGAAGGCATCCACTTCGCGGAAGGGTCGATGGCTCCCAAGATGCGAGCTGTCGTGCAATTCCTCGAGGCCGGAGGGATGCAGGCGTTGATCACGAATCCCGAGAACATCGGCAAGGCGGTCGCAGGTGAAACGGGGACGTGGATTGTCCATGATTGACAACGTCACAGGACTCACCTGTGTGATCTGCGGCACGACGTACTCGGCTGAAGAAGCAGGGTACGTGTGCCTAAATCATGGAAACGATGGCATCCTCGATGTGCAGTATGACTACGACCTAGTTGGCTCACGGATATCGAAGGCGTCGCTAAACGAAGACCGCGATCCAACCATGTGGCGGTACCGCTCACTCCTCCCCATCGCATCAGATGCAACTGTTCCTCCACTCACCGTTGGTGGCACCCCAACCTATGACGCTCGCAGGCTCGCAGAAGCACTCGGAATCAGCCGCGTGTTTGTGAAAGACGAGGGTCGCCAGCCAACGGCATCGCTCAAGGACAGGGCCAGCGCCATGGCCATCGTGAAGGCACGAGAGCAGGGCGCAGAGGTTGTAACGACGGCAAGTACAGGGAACGCCGCTGCAGCTCTCAGCGGGTTGTCAGCAAGTGTCGGTCAGAAGAACGTGATCTTCGTTCCCGAGACCGCCCCGCAAGCGAAGATCGCACAGCTTCTCGCATACGGATCGACCGTGGCATTGGTCAAAGGCACATACGGGGACGCATTCGACCTTTGCATGGAGGCGGCCGCAGCCTTCGGCTGGTACAACCGAAACACCGGATTCAACCCATACATGACCGAGGGGAAGAAGACGGCCGGGCTCGAGATCCTCGAACAGCTCGACTGGGATCCCCCAGACGCCATCTTCGTCAGTGTCGGAGACGGCTCCATCATCGGTGGCGTGCACAAGGCAATGAAGGACGCACAAGCCCTTGGGTGGATAGACCACACACCTCGTATCTTCGGCATCCAGTCCGCAGGAAGTGACTATCTCGTCCAGGCATACGAGAGTGGAGAAGACGTATTGACCAAGCCACCAATCTCGGCGGACACCGTTGCCGATTCGATCAGCGCCGACCTTCCTCGCGACCGCATCAAGGCAATGAACGCTGTCGTCGAGACGGATGGTGCGTACCTGCGGGTCAGCGACATCGACATACTGGCTGCGGTTCCCACGTTGGCACGTGGGTCGGGTGTGTTCGCTGAACCGGCGGGCGCAGCTGCCTACGCTGGTTTGGTCGTTGCCGTCAATCACGGCCTCATCAAGGCCGCGGATCGGGTCGTGGTGCTGTCGACAGGCAGCGGCCTCAAGGATGTCGCCTCAGCAATGAAGGCCGTCGCTGCCGCAGGAACAAAACCAATGGTGGTCGAACCAACACTCGATGCCCTCAAAGCAGCAATGAAAACCAACCTGACCGTATAGACACTCGACTAGAAGGACGCTCGATGATCGATCTCACCATCCACGAAAAGACACTGGAGTCAGCAGTTAGCCAAGCGCGGGCACAGTCGATTCGAATCCCAACCTTCAAAGAGATGCGGGACCCGTCGCTCATTCCCGATTCAGTCAAGGAAGAACTCAGGTCGGTTGGTCTGTGGGATCTCGATCCTCTGAACCTGAACCGCATCACATGGCACAACGAGCCAACGGCGACCGGTGGCGGCTACGGGCCCGTCAACTATGTTGAGCTTCCCCCGGAGCTGACCGGCACCGCAGCTCGGATCCTCGTCCTCGAAGGCAAGTGGTTTCCTACGGGCGCACACAAGGTTGGGGCGGCATTCGGATGTCTGGTCCCGCGTCTCGTCACCGGCCAATTCGATCCTGCGACGCAAAAGGCTGTGTGGCCTTCGACTGGCAACTACTGCCGTGGCGGCGCCTATGACTCTCACCTTCTTGGCTGTGAGTCCGTTGCGATACTCCCAGAGGGCATGAGTAAGGAGCGATTCGAGTGGCTCGGGACGGTGGCAGGAGAGATCATCGCGACGCCTGGAACCGAGTCAAACGTCAAGGAAATCTTCGACAAATGTAACGAACTGCGGGCATCCGGTGAGGATCTCGTGATCTTCAACCAGTTTGACGAGTTCGGCAACTATCTGTGGCACTACGCCGTGACCGGACCAGCCATGGCCGAGGTGCTCAAGGCAACGATGCGCCATGGGGACGAGTTCCGTGGTGTGACGTTGACGACAGGTTCGGCTGGAACGATTGCATCCGGTGACTATCTCAAGCAGCTCTACCCGAACGCGAAGATCGCGGCAGGCGAAGCAATCCAATGCCCAACGATGCTGTACAACGGCTTTGGTGAGCACCGCATCGAGGGGATCGGTGACAAGCACATCCCGTGGATCCACAATGCAAAAAACACGGATATGGTCATCGGACTTGACGATGAGGCGGCAGTTGCTCTCATCCGTCTCTTCAACGAACCCGCTGGTACTGCCTATCTGAGCGATCAAGGAGTGGCACCCGAGCTGATTGACAAGCTCCCACTCCTCGGCATTTCTGGGGTCGGCAACGTGCTCATGGCTATCAAGATGGCCAAGTACTACGAAATGGGATCTCAGGATGTCGTCGTCACGGTCGGCACCGATTCGATGGAGATGTATGGAAGCCGACTCGAAGAACTCAACGAGGAACGCGGCGAGTTCACGACGCTCGACGCAGCAGCAGCGTACCACCGCTACCTACTTGGCCAAGGCATTGACCATGTGCAGGAACTCGGGTATTACGACCGCAAACGAATCCACAACCTCAAGTACTACACGTGGGTGGAGCAGCAAGGGAAGACCCACAAGGAAATCGAGGCCCAGTGGTACGACCCTGACTACTGGACATCGATCCAGGCGATGGTCGACCCCATAGACGAGCTGATAGTGGCATTCAACGAACGGGTTGCCGACGCCGGCTCGCTTCCGCCACCGCGTTGATGTAGTTGATTCCAATCCCCTCGTGGCCCGCCTAGCCCTCATACTCAGCAAGCAGCAAGAGGCCGCACCAAGGGCGGAGCGCCGTGGTGCTTCTCTCGGTGTTGGCAAGCGGTACCGTTGGGCAATGGAAAAGATTGCAGATGGTGTTTATCAGGTTTCGCGGGGGGTGAACTCGTTCGTAATTGACGGCGACGATGGGGTCACCCTGATTGATACCGGAATGCCGAAGCGCCAGGGAGCAATCGTGGAGGGCCTGTCTGACATCGGCCGCTCCGCCAAGGACATAGAGACGATCCTCATCACCCACGCACACTTTGACCACGTCGGAGGTGCAGACGCACTCCAAGGAGCATCCGGAGCGATGGTGATGGCATCGCACGACGAAGCCTCTGCAATTCAGGGAGATCGCAAACCGCAGCCGCCGCTGATTCTCGACCGGATACCCTTCGGTGCGGCAATCGCAGGCTGGTTCCCAAAGGCTCGTCCCGTGCTCGTTGACGGGATGGTCGCAGAGGGTCACGACACTGACCTGCCCCAAGACCTCCGAGCAGTCGACTCTCCCGGTCACACCACCGGACACCTCTCCTATCTCCTTGAACGCTCAGGTGGGATCATGTTCGTGGGAGACGCTGCCGTCGCATCCAACGGAAACATCAAGCGTGCCTGGTTCAATCGCAAAACCGAGGCCATCGATGGAAGCATCGCCCATCTTGGTGAATTCGCATTCGAGATAGCGGTGTTCGGGCATTCTGGGCCGATCACTTCCTCCGCATCGAGCGCTTTCGCCCGCTTCAACCAGTAGGCCAACACTACCTCGCGACCCTGCGGGTGTGTCCGGTCCGTCCCCTTTATGGGTTACGCACCGATCAGGAGAATGCGGATCAGCCCAGCTGCCGTCGCAATCTCAGCTCTCAGCTTTCGGAAGAAGAACCCGTTTTCCGGGACGGTGGGCGGTAGGCGAAAGCCGCACCCCACAAGGATCGGTCCTCCCTCGAGGGAGGACGGGC
>JAQCAA010000155.1 GCA_027728645.1 Actinomycetota bacterium
TCTACATAGCTTGTCGGCGCATTTGCCACGACCCTTTATAGATGAGTGCCCGACAACCTCAAAGGGGGCGGGTAACCCATTCGAGCTAGGCAAGGAGCCGAATCGATGACGAAGGGCATCGCCCAGCAAGTCTGATTGCTGATCCCAGTTTGTCAACCGTTTAGAGCGCGTTGATAATCGAGGCATCGAGACCAGGAAACTTGGCGATGTACTCGGTTCGCTCGACCTTGAGCTTCGCGACGAGAGAGGCGTACTCGTCGCGGCGTCCCTGCGACT
The DNA here is from genome assembly GCA_027728645.1 of Actinomycetota bacterium. Classification (GTDB taxonomy): domain Bacteria; phylum Actinomycetota; class Acidimicrobiia; order Spongiisociales; family UBA5794; genus UBA5794. The sequence continues at coordinate 277 of JAQCAA010000155.1, forward strand.
CGAACATGTCCCGAGGACGAAGCAAATCAGGGTCATCGAAACCTTCGAGTTTCGCTGCCACGAGATACCCGAAGTCCGGGTCATCCTCCCATTCGATGGCCCCTGTCACGAATCCGGAGATGACAGCGCTTGAGTGCTTGATCTTGACCTTCTTCGACCGTTCATCCCCTTCGTGCCCTCCGACCCGGCCAGTGTTCATGAGATACACCTCGAGGTCCGGCATAGTCCCGAGCAGCTCGAGGAACCGATTCCCCATCAGAGCGTCGTTATCGAAGAAGAACGGGTTCGTTCCAGGTACCCGGAGGCTCTTACCTGCCTCAGCCTTACCACCGGCGCTGGTACCGATCGTTTCGCCGAGCATGAAGTAAGCCGCTGCCTGCTCGCGCTTGAGCTTGACAATTGCAGGAATGATCGTCTCGTTTCGATTCAGCAAGAGGATGTAGTTCACCGGTGGAAGACCGCTTGGGTCTCGATGCCGGATATTTGCCAGTGGGAAGGTTGAACGTCCGTTCTTCGTATCTGAATCGTTGAAGAAGTCGACCTTTCCATCCGGTGACACCCACGTGTTCTCAAGCCACCCGTCGGGCCGAGTGGTCCCGCCGTAGATTGTTGGTTCGTCGTCTGGGTCGAGGCCGAAGGTCTTGGCGAAACACCCGTTCTCAGATGCGTAGACCTTGCCGTTCGGGAACAGAGCGTTGAAGTCGTCCTGCACAGGGAGAGACCCAAGTTGGTCACGGAACGTAGTCGTCGTCTTTCCTGTGCCGGAGAGACCGAGCATGATGGCAACTCTTTCTTCACCGTGGACATCAGGGAAGGTCTTGAGCCCCGAGTGCAGTGCAAGGCCACCACGCTGATACACAAGGTGGTTCCACATGCGAAGTCCTCCCATCTTGGACTCGCCGAAGTAGTCAGACCCCAACACTCTTGTGACGTAGGCTTCGTGATCGACGAGGATCAACCGGTCATCGGGCTTCCCAGGTGCGCCGAAACCTGGCGTGTAAATGACGGTGAACTCTGCCGTCCAGTCGTCGTCTCTCGGAAAGTACAGCTGCTGCTGCATGGCTGGGATATTGGCATAGGACCTCTCCATGAACAGCCTGCACCCTGTGCGAAAATCCGGGTCCGGACCGATGTAACCCTCGATCAGGATCATGTCTTTGTCAGCGATGTATGCATCCTGTGCGCTCGCCCACTCGTCGTACTCGGCGCGACCCATCCGATTCTTGTGATTCTCTGTCTCGGTGATGAAGAAAGTGGACCCGGCAAGTCTCGCCTTGACCGCAGCCTTGTAGTTGATGTTGTCGAACTCGGTGACCGTGATATTCGACATGTACTGCTCAACCCAGACTCGCATTTGCTGTTGCGTCGGATTGATAGAAACTGATGCTGCTGACGGGAGTTGAAATTCCACTCGTACTCCTTGCGATCGATGGCTTAAGCCTAAGGACGGTCTTGTGTAGGGGTCAATGCGATCTGGTCGTTGTCAGGCGATGGTGACCTCATTGCTCAGGTACACATCTTGAATGGCGTTGAGGAGTTCAATCCCCTCGGCCCTCGGCCGCTGGAACGCCTTTCGGCCAGAGATCAGACCGGTACCACCGGCCCGCTTGTTGATCACTGCGGTCGTAACCGCCTCTTGAAGATCGCCGGCGCCCGATGATGCGCCTCCTGAATTGATGAGGCCCTGACGTCCCATGTAGTTGTTCACGACTTGCCAACGGGTGAGGTCGATCGGGTGGTCGGTCGTCAGTTTGCCGTACAACGCTGGGTGAGTCTTCCCGAAGCCGACGGCCCCGAACCCATTGTTGGATTCAGGTAGCTTCTGCTTGATGATGTCAGCCTGGATCGTGACCCCTAGGTGATTCGCCTGTGCCGTGACATCAGCAGAAGTCTCGTAGTTCGTTCCGTCGACCGTGAACGCCGAGTTCCTTGTGTAGCACCAAAGGACAGTAAACATCCCGAGCTCATGGGCTTCTTCGAAGGCCTCGGCAACCTCGATGATCTGGCGGTTCGATTCGTGTGATCCAAAGTAGATCGTTGCTCCGACTCCGGCGGCTCCGAGATTCCAAGCCTCGTCGACCGATCCGAACATGATCTGGTCGTACGTTGCGGGGTAGGTCAATAGCTCATTGTGGTTGAGCTTGACGATGTAGGGAATCCGGTGGGCGTACTTGCGCGAAGTGGCTGCCAGCACACCAAATGTTGACGCAACGGCGTTACACCCACCCTCGATGGCAAGTTCCACGATATTCGACGGGTCGAAGTAGTCGGGGTTCGGAGCGAAGCTCGCACCGGCCGTATGCTCGATTCCTTGATCAACAGGGAGAATAGAGACATACCCCGTTCCGCCAAGGCGGCCGTGGTCATACAGGCTCTGGATGTTCCTGAGCGTCTGGGGGTTTCGGTTCGAGTAGGCGAGAACCCGTTCGACG
>JAQCAA010000034.1 GCA_027728645.1 Actinomycetota bacterium
TCTCCTCTGGTCATGCACCGTTCGACTGCGTTGTCGTTGAGGTACTCGTCGAACTCCTCCGCTGTTTCTCTTGCGATGACCTGCCCGGCTGACGAGATGAGTATCTGCTCTGGGTCCCTCCCTGCCGCGACGGCAGCGTCCTTGCATCGCTTGATTCGTTCGGAAAAGTGTGGACCCGGATAGACATTGAATTCGTCAGCGAACGTTCCAGCGAGCCGTGGAGTTCTGTGCTCACCGACACCCCCTACGAGGAGAGGGATTCGGCGGTCAGACATGGGGCTCAGTGGAAAATCCTCGAGCTGGTACCTCTCGCCCTGATACCCCGGATGGTCGGGGTCGAACGCTGCATACAAATACGCAAGTGCTTCTTCGAGCATGTTGAACCGTTCGCCTCTGGCTGGATAGGGGATTCCAAACACCTCGTGTTCTCTGTCAAGCCAACCTGCGCCGACCCCAAGCGTGAAGCGACCACCCGACATGCGATCGAGGGTCACGGCGGTCTTTGTCAGCACGGCGGGGTGGCGGAAGGTAATCGGCGCAACGAGCACAACGAGTTCCATGCCTTTGGTCTCACGAGCAAAACCTCCGAGCTGAATAAGTGCATCCGGTGCCGGTACTTCGGCTGCCTTTTCCTCTGTCAGGCCCATGAGGTAGTGGTCCGGCAGGGCCAAAGCGACCAAGCCTCGTTCGTTGACAAGCCTTGCTGCATCGAGAAGACGTTGGTATGGGCCTGATACCTGGAGCCCGTATTCGAGTGATGCGGTCATGTATCGAGAGCGTAGAGGTTCCTGCCACCGAATCTGTCCGTGAACAGTGTGCGATCGAGGCGGTACAGCACGTGGGGTTCACCGCCCACCGGATGCAGGAAGTCATCTGACGGATCGTGAGTCATACCAACTCGTTCCATGACTGCCCGTGAGGGAGCGTTGTCAGGCACCGTCAGGGCCACTATCTCGTCATGCCCTTGGTCGAAGATGAACGCTGCCGACGCGGTCGCGCCCTCTGTTGCGAACCCGTTCCCCCATGCGGTTGGGTCGAGGCGCCACCCAATCTCGATCGCTGGCGCGAAAGGCGACATGTAGCTGTGCCACGATGGCCCAATCACTCCAATGAATTGACCTGTGTCGAGGCGCTCCGCCACAAAGAATCCGAACCCGTATCTCGTGAAGTGCTTCTGCCATCGTTGAACGGTGTATGCGGATTGTGCCCTCGTCATCAGGGAAGGAAAGAACTCCATCACCCGAGGGTCGGCGTTGTTGCGCGCAAACGGTTCGATGTCAGCATCGGTCCACGGTCTGAGCCTGAGGCGTTCCGTCGTGAGCATTGGACGAGCGTACCGGCGGACGGCGTCCGCGGCAGATTTCGTGCATCTTCCATGCGCCCGAAAATTTGTATAGGTTGGACACCTGACAGAAAGGCGACGATGACACAGACGTACTTCACACCAGCCGTCTTCAAATTCTTGCGAGAACTCGAGGAAAACAACAACCGTCCGTGGTTTGAGGCGAACAAGGACAGGTATGTCTCGACAATCCGCGAGCCAGCGAAGGAGTTCATCGCTGACTTTGAACCCCGGCTCACCAATATTTCGGATCACTTCCTTGCCGACACCCGAACCAACGGAGGGTCGCTCATGCGGCCGTACCGCGACACAAGATTCGGAAGCGACAAGACGCCCTACAAGACGAATGTAGGAATTCAGTTCAGACACGAGATGGGTAAGGACGTGCATGCTCCAGGTTTCTATCTCCATTTCGAGCCAGGTAGCTGCTGGGCAGGGGTTGGCCTGTGGAACCCAGAGGCGAAAGTCGCAAAGAAGATCCGCGATCGGATCTACGGCGAGACCTCTGAGTGGAAGAAGGCAGCGAAGTCCAAGACGTTTACTGACACTTGGGAGATCTCGTACGAAGACGCAGAGATGCTCAAACGTGTTCCAAAGGAATACGGTGACGGGTTTGCCTACCCAGACGACGTGCGAAAGAAGAGCTTCACAGCAGGTGCCAAGCTGACGCAGAAAACGGTGACTTCTTCGTCCTTCGACGCAGAGATAGCGAAGCTGTACTCCAGGGCCGCCGGCTATACCGAGTTCCTCTGCAAGGCGATTGGCCTGCCGTTTTAAACGTATTCCCGTCGCTTCCATCGCTCGTATCGCGGTGACCAGGGACCGTTAGCCTCGCTGGGATGCGCTTCACGTACTGGCTCGCCCTCGTTATTGCCGCCCTCGGGTGGGCAACAGGCGGCCTCGCGACGAGTGCAGCTCTTGCTGAGGGCGTTGGTACGTGGACCATGGTCGCCATGAGAGTCCTGATCGCGGCCGTTCTCCTTGCAGCCCTGGCCGTCGTCAGACGAATCTCGTTGCCTTCACTCTCGGTCCTCGGATTCGGGATGGTTCAGGCCGTGGTCAATCTCACCATCCCCTACATCCTTTTCACATTCGCGTACGGAGAAGCCTCGGTCGGTTTTGTTGGACTCCTTGCTGCGCTCATCCCAATGGCGACCGCCCTGTTTGCTCACTGGATGCTTCCGTCGGAACCACTCTCGGTCTCGAAGCTTGTAGCGCTGTTCGTTTCCTTCTCAGGAGTTGCGTTCCTCCTCCTCTCTGGAGATTCAGGGCTCAGCGAGGGTGGTCGCCCTGCGGTCGCCGTTGCTCTCGCGTTGACATCAATCGCTGCGATTGGGTTTTCTGGGGCCTTTGCGAAGCGCCACGCCGGGATGTACAACCCGATCACGATCACCGGCTTGCAATTTGGCCTCTCCGTCATTTGGTTGACACCTGCGATGTTCTTGATCGACGGTCCCCCGACCGATGTCCCAGGAAAGGGCTGGGCACTCATCGTTGTGATGGCGGTGGTTGGAGCAGTTGTCCCATTCCTGCTGTTTTTCTGGCTCCTTGAACGCATCGACGTAACACAGGCCGCCTTGGTCGGATACATGGTTCCGTTCATGGGACTTGTTGGCGGCGTAGTTCTCCTTGATGAAGAACTCCAAACCGGAATCGTCGTCGGTGGAGCTCTGGTGCTGACAGGACTGGTGCTGTCGGACATGAGGTCGAGACGCGACGCACGCACCAAGTTGGCTGAAACGCTTGGGATTCCTAGCTGAGCCTTTTGGCTGCCTCGCGAGCGAATCGCGAAAGTTCGAACGTGGGGTCGAGCGACCAGCGGAACGCGAGCCCATCCAGCGCACCAAGCAGTAGCTCAGCGTTCATTTCCGTTTCGTCGGGCCGCTCTCCCGAGTTGGATCGGATCATTGCATCTGCGAATCGTTCGACTCTCCGCTGGTGATGTCTCAGAAATCGTTTCCGCGCACCATTCTCCGATGGCTCAGTGTTGAGTGCCGCCAATACATAGACCCTGGCCATCAGTGGCTGTTCTTCGAAGAAGCGGACAAACGCGGTTACGAGATCGTCTACCGAATCCGTGCCTGCACCGTCAGGATCTGGGTCCACGGCGTCGATCGACTCACGGACGACCCGAATCACAGCCTCCTCTTTGGAATCGAATAGGTTGTAGAAACTGCCGGCCTTAACGCCGGCCTCGTCGCAAATTGCCTTCAACGTCGCTGCCTCAAGCCCTCCACGAGCGAGCAGCGAGCGGGTCGCCTCGATGATTTTGGCTTCTGTTCGGATTCCTGCCTGATAGCGACTCACGGCGTTCCCTTCGTTCCCCGATTGCCCACCCTGCGGCTGGAATCGTAATCAGCTTCTTGAGCGAACGCTCAAATCGCGCTCAAATTTGAGTTTCCTCTGGTCGAGTGGACATATCGAGCGCACGGAGGCCGTCGATCGACACGGTGTTCTTCTCGCGCCAGTACTCAGCGGCCCACGTCGTTCACTACGACATGTAATTGGAATGAACACTCAAAGTTGAGGGTATACTCAAAATCGAACCAACGAGAGCCGGGGTGACAAATGTCGCACTACAAGTCCAACCTTCGAGACGTGGAGTTCAATCTCTTTGAGTATCTAGATGTCGCTAGCTACTACGGGTCAGGCCCGTTCGAGGGATTCGACCGCGACATGGCGATGGATTCCTTGCGTGAGGTCGAACGACTTGCGGTGGGAGATTTCGGGGCAAGCTTCGCCGATGCAGACAGAAACGCTCCGAAACTCGTCGACGGCGAGGTAGTTCTTCCGGACACCGTCAAGGCGAGCCTCGATGCCCTTTTCGACGGAGAGTGGCACATGCTGGGCATTGATCACGAACTTGGTGGCTTCGGGGCGCCAGATTCGCTTCGGTGGGCCGCAGGCGAGATGTTCGCAGGATCAAATCCAGCAGTATTCCTGTACGTGACTGGTGGTCTCATGGCAAAGGTCATTGGGACGCTCGGAACCGAGGAGCAAAAGCAGAAGTGGGCCCAACCGATGGTTGACCGCCGCTGGGGCGCGACCATGGTTCTTACCGAGCCAGATGCCGGGTCGGATGTTGGAGCAGGCACGGCAAAGGCTATCCACGTCGAGGGTGACACGTGGCATCTCGAGGGGGTCAAGCGCTTTATCACCTCAGGAGAAAGCGACTACTTCGAGAACATCGTTCACCTTGTGCTTGCTCGCAGAGAGGGAGGCGAACCAGGCACCAAGGGACTCTCGATGTTCATCGTTCCGAAGTTTCTCGTCAACGAGGACGGTTCTCTAGGAGCTCGCAACGGTATCCGTGCAACAGGTCTTGAACACAAGATGGGGATCAAGGGTTCAACCACGTGCGAGCTTTCGATGGGCGTGGAGGAACAGTGTGTCGGATACTTGGTTGGCGGTGTGCACGAAGGGATCCGACAAATGTTCCACGTCATCGAGGACGCTCGAATGCTGATTGGCGTGAAGTCGGCTTCCACCCTTTCGACCGGGTATCTCAATGCACTCGACTACGCCAAGGAGCGTATCCAGTCCGCCGATCTCACGATGGCGACCGACAAGGCCGCTCCGAGGGTCGAGATCATCCGGCATCCCGATGTTCGCCGGATGTTGATGCTCCAGAAGTCGTACGCCGAAGGTCTGCGAGCTTTGTGGATGTACACCGCGTGGACACTCGACAAGATCAAGCTGGAACAAGAGGATGACTACTGGGCGAAGCTCAACGACCTGCTTCTTCCGATGGTGAAGGGGTACTCGTCTGAGAAGGGGTATGAGCTTCTGGCCCAGTCTCTTCAGGTATTCGGCGGCTCTGGATTCACCCAGGACTATCCGATCGAGCAGTACATCCGTGATGCGAAGATTGACACCCTATATGAAGGAACGACTGCCATTCAGGCGCTCGATCTCTTCTTCCGAAAGATCGCGCGCGATCAAGGCCAGACGCTGATGCGCCTCACGGAGGAAATCCTTCAATACGTCAAAGGTGGGTCAGACGAGTTCGTTTCAGAGCGTCAGGCACTAGGGGACGCGCTTGAGCAGGTGCAAAGCCATGTTGGGATCCTCGTTGGCCACGCAATGGCATCGATGCAAGACCCACCAGAGATCTACAAGGCTGGTCTCCACACGAATGGCCTTCTCGAGAGCCTCTCGGAAGTCCTCATCGCATGGCTGTTGCTTGAGCATGCAGAGGTAGCTTCGGCTGCGCTCGAATCGGCAGAGGAATCGGACAAGGCGTTCTATGCAGGGAAGATCGCTTCAGCCAAGTTCTTTGTCGGTGATGCTCTTCCCAAGGCGGCACTCAGAACAGCCGCGGCTCAAAGAGAAGACGGATGGCTCATGCACCTCCCAGACGAGGCGTTCTAAGAGAGGGAAGCTTTCAGCTTTCAGTTTCCGGAGAACGGAGTTTCTTCGGTTCTCCCTTGAGGGACGACGGGCGAGCCCGGCGAGCCAGGAGGGTGGCGCGCACACGCAGGACTGCGAGGTAGGGCCGTGTCATCCCCCTGAATCGTCGCTTCGCTCCTCTTCCGTCCCCCTTGAAAGGGGGACCGATGTTCGGTCAGCACCGCTCGCGCTGGGCCTCCGTCCTGTGCCCTCCGCCCCTTCGGTCCTCCGCCTCTTCGGTCCTCCCTCGAGGGAGTGTGCAGCTGACGGTGGTGGTTGACACCGGGCTCTCAGTTCTCTGCTTTGTCCTGGTGTGAGTCTGGCATCGTTGTCGTCTTTTGTCTCAGCCGCTCGTACGGGGTTTGGCCGTTGAGGCCGCCGTGGGGCCGGTTGAAGTTGTAGAAGTCCTCCCATTCTTGGAGTTTGTCGTTGAACACGTCAGCCTCGTCGATGACGACGCCTTCGAGCATTCGGTAGAACTCTTCGTTGTCGATGCGGTGGGATCGTTCGACTTTGCCGTTGAGCCTTGGTGTTGCGGGTTTGATGTAGATGTGTCTGATACCTCGATCCAGTACGTGGTAGTGGAACTGGGTACCGAACTCGCCGCCGTTGTCGGTTTGGATCGCATCGACACGGAACGGCAGTTTCTCCAAGAGATAGTCGAGGAACTGGATGGCGGTCTTCTGATTGCATTTGGGATAGATGCGTAGCACCCGAAGCCGGGTGCAGTCATCAATAGCAGTGAACTGGTAGAACCGTTTCCCTGCCCCGCCAACAGGTGTGATGAACTTGACGTCAACCTGCACAGCGTGGCCAGGTTGCTGCTTCTCATAACGTTTCCACCGTTTCTTGTGGGACTTGTGCTTCTGAGATGCCGGTAACCGGTTCAAGTCGAGACGATCCAGGATCCTCCACACCCCAGATGGACTGATCCGAATCTCGTGATACCGCATGAGATACATGGCGATCTTGCCCGGCCCGAAGTGATAGCTCTGACGCAGATAGATGATCTTGCCAACAACTTCAGCGTTCGTTGCACCTGGGCTGTGATGCGGCCGAGACGACCGGTCTCTCAACCCCTGGGACCCCTGTTGTTCGTACCGGTTACGCCACTTGTAGAACGTTGGCCGGCTAATCCCGTAATACCGGCAGGTTTGCGAAACGTTGCCGGTCACCTCCTCAACATGCTGTAGCACCGCCAACCGGTGGTTCACTATCCGCTGTTGCTCTCGCTCCGTCATAGATTCTCCCTCTCATCAGAGAACCCAGATGTAAACAACCTCTGTCAGTTCCACAGACCATGTTTGTAGGGGGTTGGGGCCCACAGAACGAGCGACTTCCTTTCTGTGGGCTCCAACCCCCTGTTTTGATGGTCCGCCAACCCTGGGTACGCGACGTCGGGCTTCAGGTGCGAGGAATGAACGGTGAAGGTATGCTGTGGTCACGATCCGTATCCTTCGAGAATTCTGAGAGATACGACTGGGTAACCCGCCGCACGGCGGAGCAGGGAGCAGCATGAGGCGTGGGTACACGACCATCGTGGTCGCCGTTGTCGCGCTCGTTGCCGCTGCCTGCGGCGGCGAAGGAGCGGCCGACACCACCTCAAGCACTACATCGTCGATCGGGTTCACCTCAACAACGCTGGCGACTACCACAACCACCCTGGCCACTACTACAACCACAACGGAGCCGGGACCGGTCTTGCGCGCCACCGACACAACACTTCGCGTACAAATTGACCTCAAAGCACTTGGCTTCTTCGACGGTCAAGTCGACGGAATTGCAGGAGAGGAGACACAAGCCGCCCTCAAGGCGTTCCAAACACAGCAAGGAATCTCAGCTGACGGGGAATTCGGGCCACAAACGGACGGCATCATGTACCCGCTGCTGATGGAAGACACCGCGTATGTCGAGGAGCTCCAGAAAAACCTCGAGGACCTTGGCATCTACACCGGCCCTGTCGACGGAGATTACGGCAAAGGAACGACAGCTGCGGTCAAGAAACTCCAGGGATCCTGTGACTTGGAAGAGACAGGATCGATTGACATAGCGACTCGCATCTGCCTCGACCACGCCACCTAACGCCGACAATGCTTCACGCCGAGGCAAGTGCTCGGACAACAAACAACCCGAAGAAATATGGAACTCACGCCAGAACTCATCAACGCAGCCACATGGAAGATCCCGAACGCCCTCGCCCTCGTCGGGTCGCGGTTCGAAGACGAGTGGAACGCGATGACAACATCGTGGATTACCCAGGTTGCCCAGGACCCGCTGCTCATCGGTGTCGGAGTCGACACCGCTGCTGTCACACACCGACTGATCTCGGAGGGCGGATCGTTCACCGTGAACCTTTGGGATTCCACGAACACGAGGCCTTTTGTCAAGTTCTCAAAGCCTGCGACAAAGGACGGCATGACCCTCAATGGGCTTGCCATTACAGAAGGCGAGACGGGGGCGCCGATCTTCGACGATGCCATTGTGTGGCTCGAGTGCGTCGTAAGAAACCCTGTGCCATGTGGCACGCACACCTTCTTCATCGGTGAGCTCGTTGCGGCAGGCATCAACGACGACGAAGCTGTAGCAGCCTCGATGTCGGATACCAGGATGAAGTACGGCGGCACCCGACGCGGTCACTAAGCCAACAGATCGATCGCTGGGCTCCCTAACAGAGAACAGAGGACAGATCGGTCGCTTCGCTCACTCACAGTCGGAAGTCTGTCCTCTGTCCTCTGTCCTCTGTCCTCTGTCCTCTGTCCTCTGTCCTCTGTCCTCTGTCCTCTGTCCTCCGTCCTCTGCGTTCCTGTCTCTCCTAGGATTCCCCCATGTCTGAACATCCCATCTACATTGATGGCTTTACGCACCAGCTGAGTGACTCTGACCCTGCTGAGACCACCGAGTGGATCGAAGCACTCGATGACATCATTGCCGCCGATGGAGAGACGCGGGCACGTTATCTCATGGCGAGGCTCACGGAGCATTCACGGATCCGAAGCATCGGCGTCCCTGGTTCGGTGTCGACACCGTATATCAACACGATCCCACCGGAAGCCGAGGCAGACTTTCCTGGCGACCCCCAAATCGAACGCAGGATCCGGCGGTATATCCGCTGGAACGCCGCTGCCATGGTCATTCGAGCGAATGTCGCTGCCGATGGAATCGGTGGCCACCTTTCAACGTTCGCCTCATCTGCCCTGCTCTACGAGGTCGGGTTCAATCACTTCTTCCGCGGTAGCGGAGACGGCGAACCAGGAGATCATGTGTACTTCCAGGGTCATGCGACCCCTGGAATCTACGCCAGAGCCTTTTTGGAAGGGCGGTTGACCGAAGATCAACTCGACCATTTCCGTCGTGAAATAGGTGGTGGGCTCTCAAGCTATCCACATCCACGGCTCATGCCTGATTTTTGGGAATTCCCAACCGTGTCGATGGGCCTCGGCCCAATCAATTCGATCTACCACGCACAATTCTTGCGCTATCTCGATAACCGAGGAATTGACGACACGACCGGGTCGCGGGTTTGGGCGTTCCTCGGTGATGGTGAAACCGACGAACCAGAGTCACTTGGCTCGATATCGCTCGCCGGTCGCGAGAAGCTCGACAACCTGACGTGGGTCATCAACTGCAATCTTCAGCGACTCGACGGCCCTGTTCGGGGCAACGGAAAGATCATCCAAGAGCTTGAAGCGATGTTCCGAGGTGCCGGATGGAATGTGATCAAGGTCATTTGGGGATCTGAGTGGGATCCGATCCTTGCCAGAGACAAGGACGGCATCCTCGTCGACAAAATGAATGCGACCGTCGACGGCGAGTACCAGCGCTTCAAAGCGGAATCCGGAGCGTACGTCAGGGAGAACTTCTTCGGCCCAGATCCAGCCCTCCGTGCCCTGGTTGAGAACATGACTGACGACGAGGTCTGGGATCTCCGACGAGGTGGTCTCGACTATCGAAAGGTGTTCACCGCCTACGACTCAGCGACGTCTCTCAAAGGTGCACCCACCGTCATCCTTGCAAAGACAATTAAGGGTTGGACACTCGGCGCTGACGTTGCAGGCAAGAACGCCACCCACTCCATCAAGAAACTCACTGGCGCTCAACTTCGTGGTCTCAGAGACCGACTGCATCTGCATGACGAGATAGCGGATGTCGATGTTGACGACGGCATCCCCCCTTTCATCAAGTTCGACAAAGGTTCCGAGGAGTATCGCTACCTGATGGAGCTCAGAGACAAACTCAATGGCGTCATGCCCACCCGTGGCTTACCTACCCGCTCACCCATCGAAATGCCTGCCCATGAGACCTTCGTCGAATTCGAAGGCGGATCAGGAACCATCGAGGTCTCGACGACAGGGGTGTTCACAAGACTGCTCCGCGGTCTTACGAGAGACAAAGCGTTTGGAAAAAGAGTCGTTCCAATCATCCCTGATGAGGGCAGGACGTTCGGCATGGACGCGCTGTTCAAAGAGATCAAGATCTATGCATCACAGGGGCAGCTCTACGAGCCCGTGGATCACAACATGATTCTTTCGTACAAAGAAGCGACGGATGGTCAGATTCTGGAGCAAGGAATCACAGAGGCAGGATCGACGGCGTCGTGGATCGCAGCAGCGACGTCATACGCCACGAGAGGCGTTCCGATGGTTCCGTTCTACTCCTTCTACTCGATGTTCGGATTCCAGCGAGTTGGTGACTCGCTTTGGGGTGCCGCTGATGCCAGGGCGAGAGGGTTTCTTCTGGGTGCGACAGCCGGCAGGACCACTCTTGCTGGCGAGGGACTTCAGCACCAAGATGGTCACAGCCACGTTCTTGCGAGCGTTGTGCCGACCTGCGAGGCATACGACCCTGCGTTTGCGTACGAGGTGGCCGCGATCATCGAGAGCGGCCTTCACCGGATGTACGTCGACGACGAAGACGTGTACTTCTACCTCACTTTGTACAACGAGAACTACATCCAACCTGCCAAACCTGACGGGGTCCACCAAGGGATTCTCGACGGTTTGTATCGGTTTGCTGTCGGCCAAGATGGTCTCCCTCATCAGGCAACCATTCTGTTCTCTGGGCCGAGCCAGAAGGCTGCGCGTGATGCACAAACCGAGCTTGCAGAACGCTTCGACGTAGCGGCAGAGTTGTGGAGCGCGACCTCATTCAAGAAGCTCCGCGATGAGGCTCTCACCATCGATCGTTGGAATCGGCTCCATCCTGAGCAAACACCACGCACACCGTTTGTCACTGCCCAGCTCGAAATGTCTGGCGGGCCGATCATTGCAGTGACCGACTATATGCGGATCGTCCCAGACCAGATTGCCCCGTACGCTCCTCGCCCCTTCACGTCGCTCGGAACCGATGGTTTCGGTCGAAGCGACACCCGTGAGGCTCTGCGCGACTTCTTCGAGACTGACATGCGCCATGTAGTGGTCGCAACTCTCGGCGCACTGGCACGCACAGGAGCGATAAGCCCCGACGTCGTCGCAGGAGCAATCTCGGACTACGGAATAGACCCAGACACCGCAGCACCCTGGCTCCGCTGAGTTGACCTCTTACGTTTCTCTACCCAGCCTCTATCGATCTAGCGGGCGTCGCTATGAGTGTGGGCTTTCATCTCAGCAATGTAGAGGCCGATGCCGATGAGGAGGGCCGTCCCAAGAATGGGAGTTGCCACCCGCTTTATCTCAGCCGTAACGGTGATCAGACCGATTGCGAATGCACTCACGCCGACACCAACTCCCCACAAGAGGATCTTGTCGGCCGTCACAAGGCCGTCAGGGTGGACAGCCTTGGCGACAGAGCCGAACGCTGCAAGCGTCATGACCCCGAGGAACATCAAGTGATCAAGCGTCAGCAGAAGACCCAGTTGCGACTCGGTAAGAGCATCGAAGTCGATAGTTCCCGAAACAACCTGAGAGACGAGATAGGTGAGCACCGCTAGGTTGACCACCAGGAATACGACAGACAAACGTCCGTACACACCGACTCCGCTCCCCTTCCATGCCGATGGGGCGAGGTGGTGCCTCAGACGCGTGACCAAGATTCCGGCAGCAACGAGTTCAAGAAGATTCGCAGGCCCGAGAAGATCCTCGATATCGGCGGCGAAGGCGATAATGAAGACGATTCCCGCTGTAAAGATCATCCACATCTGCGCTGCGCCCAACCGATCCTCGGCCAGCGTACGAGGAGACCGGATTAGCCACTCCGCTATTGCTGCCGCTGCGAGAATCAGGAACCCGATCACCATCGACCCGGGGTGAGCATCGGCAAGGTTTGCGGCAGTCGCGTCATCAAACCCAGGGATCTCTCCCCTTGCTGAATAGACACCAAGCAGAATTCCGAGCACGGCTCCGATCACGAGCGAAAGCCAGGCAAGCATGACGCCAAGCCTGACCACGCTGCTGGATTCGTGGGTCTTGTTCTGCTTATAGAGCCAATAGCCGAACCACACGACAACGATGAAAAGCAGGGTTCCGACGATTGGGCGTTGAATCCGGTCGCCAGGAATCCGGTCACCTGCGAAAAACGCAAGCACATACAAGACAACGGCCCCTGGAAGCAACCACGACAGCCGGTTCAGCGTTGAGGCCTCATCGCTTGTCAGCCCTCGATCCTCGGTGAAGATCACCAATGCAGTACCAGCGACAGCAAGCGTCAGCCACCCGAGCGTTCCTGCATGGACATGGGTCATGAGCGTGTCGTGATCTGGCGTGTAGATATCGAGCCCGTTCAGGATGCCGATCACAATTGTGAAGACAAACAGACTCATTGCAACACCGAAAATGCGCGTTGCATACCGCAATGTTGGCGAACTCGCTGGACTCATCATTGGCCTTCCCCTTTGGTCCCTGTGATCGGAAATATGCTACACGAGGGGCCAGAAAGCTGCTCATACCATTGGCTGCAACTAGCATCACCCGATGTCGCTACGAGCCAAACTCGCAATCTTCGCAGTCACCTCGATTGTGTTGGTGGGGTGCGCAGCCGGCGGCTCAGCCGACGAAGCTCCGCTGGTCCAAGGGCGGGGGATTTACGGAAACAGCTGTTCAGTATGCCACGGGAACGCAGGGCAAGGTGGCGTTGGTCCTGCCCTTGCAGAGGTCATCGCCACTTTCCCCTCGTGCGCCGAGCACGTCGAGTGGGTGACCCTTGGGTCAAAGACATGGGCCGAGCGTTACGGGCCTACGTATGGAGCAACGAGTAAGCCAATCGAATCCGTGATGCCTGCTCATCAAGGGATCCTTTCGGAAGAGCAGATTCGCCTCGTTGTCGCGTTCGAGAGAGTCACATACGGGAACGCAGACGAGGCGTTGACCCTAAGTCAGTGCGACATCACGGTTAACGGTTCACCGTAGAAGAAGCTTTCAGCTGTCAGCTCCGCCTAGCGCCTACCGCCGTGCGCCTACCGTCGAGCACCGACTCTGTGCCGCAGGTACCGCGACCTGTAGAATCGTTGAGGTTCGCACACGGACATCCATGTGAATTCCGAAACGGTAGGCGGTAGGCGGAAAGCGTCCTCTCACTTCCGCAGTATGAATCGGATGGCGAGGATGGCGAGTTCATACAGGATGTAGAGCGGAACAGCCAACATCATCAGCGTCAGTGGGTCGCCAGACGGCGTGATGAGTGCGGCAGCGATCAGGATGATCACGACCATCCAACGACGCGAGGAGCGAAGCCTCTGACTCGTCACGAGTCCAAATGCTGCTCCGGCAAACAGAAACACCGGAAACTGGAACGCGATTCCAAACGCGAGCAGGAACCGCATCGCAAATTTGAGGTAGAAGTCAGCCCCGATCACGGGGACGAGCGCATCTCCGCCAAAGTCAAGCAAGAACGAAAGCCCGCGCTCAAGAGCAAGGTATCCGACGCCCACGCCGAGGAGAAATAAGAACGCAAGAACGGCGACAACCGGGATTGCCCAGCGTTTTTCACGAGGAGACAGCGCAGGTGCGACGAACCGCCAAACCTGAAAGGTGATAATTGGACTCGCGATGATTGCCCCACCCCACAGCGAGAGGCGCATTACGACGCTGAATGCTTCGGTCGGTCGGAACGTAGCGAGAGCTGCGTCGGGGTTGATTGCGCGATAGGGCTCAACCAAAATATCAAGAATCTGGTCGCTGAAAATAAACGCGACGATCGTCCCAATGGCCACAGCGATGACAGACTTAATGAGTCGCTGGCGGAGTTCTCCGAGGTGAGCTGTAAACGGCATGGTCGCTGGCTTCATGAGGACACCCCCTCATCTGGGTCTGCGTCCTCCGCAGGCGCGGCATCTGCAGCCTCCGCAATCTTCTCCGGTTGGTCTCCAGGGCCACCGAAGTCGACCGGTTTTGGATCGACGAGGTCGCCGAACGATTTCGTAGTCTGTTTGAGGTCGCTCTTGATGCCGTCAAGCTCCTGCTTTGCAGCAAGGATTGGGTCCGCAGCGTCACCCCACTCTCTCGTGACATCTTCGCGGAATTGAGATGTGACATTTCGGGCCTGAGCAAGAAGTTCGCCAACCTTGCGTGCGAATTCGGGCAGGCGATCCGGACCAAAGATGATGAGGATCACCACGACGATGGTGACTATTTCGGCGAATGAAAGGCTGCCCATGCAACGGATTCTAGGCCGTTGGGACGTTCGGGATCAGTTCCGAAGGCGCAAGTCCGCGGCACCCGGCAGCATTGGGGTCGGGCGTTTCATTCGTCATTTGACACTGGCTGCACACCAAGTTCGGTTGCCTTGATCGATACCCAAACAAGCGAGCCGACGCCGAGTCCGAGACTCGCAACGGCGTCAGGTGTGACCTCCGCGGTTATCGGCATTGGGGCACCCGTCTCGATCCTGACGGCTGAACCCAGCGCCTCCATGCTTGCGATTTCTGTTGCCCAAGTATTGCGGGGGCTGCCTTCAGGCTGAAGAACGTGCAGGGCAACGGCTCTCGGATGGAATGTCACAGCAACCCGACCTGTCTGCGCGTTGTCAGGGATCATCAGCCGATGCGAACCGATCGTCACTACGCCATCGAACGCATCTCCAACTGCCAGATTCAAACCCGCAATGTCTGCCGCATACGGCGTCTTCGGGTTCATTCGAATGATGTGGGGTGGTCCCGAATGGGTGATGGCGCCGTTCTCAAGAACCAAGAGGTCATCGCCAAGCAACATCGCTTCCGCTGGGTCATGGGTGATGAGAAGGGTTGGCCCGTCGTATTCAGCCAGATAGGACGCGATCAGGCGACGTACGTGGGATCTTGTTGAGATATCGAGTGACTCGAGCGGTTCATCGAGGACAAGAAGGTCGGGTTCGGTGACGATTGCCCTTGCCAGACTTACGCGGCGGGCTTCGCCACCAGAAATCTCGCCTGGCTTGCGATCGGCCAGAGACCGAAGCTCCAGTCGATCAAGCCAATTGTCCACCGCCATTTTGATCTCGTCTCGACCGACACCTCTGCTCCTGAGCCCAAACGCAACGTTGTCGCGAACGCTCAGGTGCGGAAACAAGATTCCGTCTTGAAACATGACGCCGATGCGCCTGTCCTTGGGCTCGACGAAGACTCCGCCATCAGAATCGTCGAACACGACGCCGTTGAGCTCGATCGCCCCAGAGTCGATTCGCATGAGGCCTGAAAGCGCCGCAACCACAGTCGACTTTCCAGCACCGTTTGGCCCAATCAATGCAACTGTGCTCCCATTCTCAATGGCGACCTCAGCGTCGAGTGCGAAACCGTCGCTTCGCTGAATGGCGATTCTGGCTTGGAGGCCGCTTCGGGTCATGTCGGCCTCCACCAGCGGTCGCGAAGCAGTATCAGGACAGCCAGGGATACTGCGACCATCGCGAGACTCAACGCCGTTGCTGTTGCCCTGTCCGATTCGAGAGCCACAAAAACGGCAAGCGGCATGGTCTGGGTTCTTCCCAGCACGTTGCCAGCAAACGTCACCGTGGCTCCGAACTCACCGAACGCCCTCGCCCAGGTCAGCGCCAGGCCTGAGAGCAACGAGGGGAGAATCATCGGGATCGTGACACGGCGAAGGACGGCCCATCTCCCAGCGCCCAACGAGGCCGCTGCTCCTTCGAAGCGGCTATCGAGATTTCGAAGGGCAGCTTCGACCGTGATCACTACGAATGGCATGGCGACGAATGTCACGGCGACCACTACCCCAGCCATCGAGAATGGCAGAACAATGCCGGTCGCGTCGTGGAGGGGTTCGCCTAGCACGCCTCTTCTTCCGAGGGCGAAAAGAAGTGCGGCGCCTCCGACAACTGGCGGCAAGACAAGAGGAAGCAATACGAGAGCCCGGACAATCGATTTACCCCAAAATTCCGCTCTGGCCAGTACAAAGGCGATTGGCACGCCGATGATGAACGAAATCACTGTTGCAGCGACCGAGGCGACAAGCGATATGCGTAGGGCATCGAGCACAACAGCGCTTCCCAGCAGGCTCGGGAGATCGCTCCAAGGTGTTCGAACCATGAGGCCAACCAGTGGCAGCGCAAAGAATCCGATTCCGACCGCCGCCAGTGCCAACACTGCGACCGGCGGCCGGCCGTGCGTACGGCTATTCGATTTCTGTTTCTTGGTCAAGGCAACTCGAATCCGTACGACGCGAGGATCTGACGACCCATGTCTGAAAGAACATAGGCGACAAACGCGTCAGCCACCGCTTGGTTTTCGCCTGCGGCGAGCGACACAATCGGATAGGTCGCAACGGTGTTGTGCAATGACGGTATCGCAGCAGACTCGACCGAACCAGCGGCTCCGATGACATCCGTGATGTAGACAATGCCAAGGTCGAGTTCGCCCAGTTCGATCTTGAGCAGGAGTGCTCTGACATCCGGCTCCTCAGAGTCGACCGATGGCACGACTCCTGCTGACCGGAGCGTTTGATGTGCATACTGACCACACGGAACTGCTGCGATGCATAGGCCAACAAAGAGCTGCGGATCGGCAAAGTCGTCAAGCCCGGCCACGCCGGCAGAATTGCCGGCCGGCACTGCAATGGCCAAAGAGTTCAGGGCGAAGACCTGTGGGACGGAGTCTGGCAAGATTGCAGCCGTGACTGCGGTCATCGCCTCCGCGTTGGCAGATGCAAAGACATCAACGGGCGCACCCTCGAGAATCTGTTCCTTCAAACGCGACGACCCCGCAAAGTTCATTTCGACATCAACACCGGGGTTTGCCTCCTCGAACGCCTCTTCAATTTCAGTGAAGACTCCAGCAAGCGAGGCAGCCGCAGAAACCACCAGTTGCTGGTCACTGGTTGACGACCCACAGGCTGACATCACGATCACCATGGACATCAGGATCGCGGCGCGACCGAGCGTCAACCCGCCGAGTGAGAACGATGACTGCCACTGATCCATGCAAGGCACAACATACCGCCGCTGAGATGCGACCATCTGCAAGTATTCCTATCTATGCGTTTTGGCGTGGCTAGCGGGAGTATGTTCCCGCT
>JAQCAA010000035.1 GCA_027728645.1 Actinomycetota bacterium
TCACCTGGACCAGTCGGCGCCGATGGTCCGCGGGTGCGGCAGCTGTGTTGCATGCATTCCAGCCTGTCCCACCAACGCAATCGTCGCTCCGGGAGTCCTCGATGCGGGTCGGTGCCTCGCGGCAGTGCTCCAGCGACCCGGCGCGATTCCTGAGGAGCTTCGAGTTGCTGTGGGAGCTCGAATCTATGGATGCGACGAATGTCTTGTGGCCTGTCCGCCGGGTGATCGAGCGTTGTCGGCCGCATCGGTGGGAAACGGTGGCCTCGAGCCAGCGGACGCACTCGCCCTCGCCGATGATGATCTGTCTGTCGCTGCCTCGCACTGGTACGTTCCGAAAAGAAACATGCGATTTGTTCGAAGGAACGCCCTTGTGGCTCTTGGCAATGCGGGCAACGGGTCTCATGTCGGAGTGTTGGCTGGGTACCTCGGTCACCCAGACTCCCTTCTGAGGTCCCACGCGGCATGGGCTCTCGGTCGAATAGCCCTTGGTCGAACTGGAGGCGCAACTGCTCGCTCTGTTCTGGAGAGCGCCTTGATCGATGAATCGTCCGAAGAGGTACGCGAGCACATCTCGTCTGCGTTGTCTTAATGAGTGAATTCCTCGCGACATGGGTCAGCGGGTCTACTCTTCCGACGAAACCATCTCGCTGCGTAGAGGTTGTATCCAAAGAGGAGTACATATCCCGTGACCGTCCTATTCGGAGTCGCCCTGATGATCGGGCTCGCTCTGCTCATCGTGTGGTTGGTTTTGGCCGCTGTCTCATCGATGGTCGAAGGTTGGAACCATGTCGACCCCGAGATCAAGTGGGGGACCGCTGGGAGGTCGGTGGTAGCGGCCTTCGTTGGATTCGGCATGGCTGGAATCTCGGTCCTGTACACCACGCTTCCTGAGTACCTCAGCTTTGTGGCCGCTCTGGCTGGTGCCGCAGGGCTCGCAGCGGTCGCACGTTGGTTCGTTCCCCCTTCTGCAGAATGACAATCTACATCGTGTCTGATGTCCACGGTGCCCACGATGCTCTTGCGCGTTTGGCCCCCGAGGGCTCAACCGTTCTGGTGCTTGGCGATCTTGTCAACCTCGTTGATTACCGGACTAACGAGGGAATCGTTCCCGATGTCGTCGGTGCCGACCTTGTGAAACGGGTTGTGACGCTTCGCGCAGAGGGGCGGTTTGATGAGGCCGCTGAACTGTGGAGAGATCAGCCACGAAACCGGACGGACGAAATCCGAGCCGAGGTCGGCTATCGCATGCAGTTGGAATACGCCGATATCGCCCTTGCCCTGGCTCGCTACTCGTCGTACGTCACATTCGGCAATGTGGACCGGATTCCGATGCTGAAGGAGTCCCTACCGCCGTCTGCAACCTTTGTCGACGCAGAAGTGGTTGAGATCGAAGGCAATGCTGTGGGGTTTGCAGGCGGGGGAGTTCCTTCGATCGGGTCGTCGGGCGAAGTCTCTCATGCCGATATGGCGGCGAAGCTTGAGCAGCTTGGCAAGGTGGACATCCTTTGTACCCACGTGCCTCCAGCGGTTGATGTTCTGGCAGAGGATGTCGTCGGCGGTCGACCAAAGTCCTCCGAACCGATCCTCAAGTACATCCTTGAATACAAACCTCGGTTCCACTTCTTTGGCGATGTTCATCAGCCACGGGCCCTCACGTGGCGCGTCGGTGAGACAGTGTGCAGAAACGTCGGCTACTTCAGAGCTACGGGTCGTGGTGTCCGGCATGGGTGAGGCTGAAGCGGCCGAAACCAATGCCTCCGAAATAGACCTCGACGGCCTGGCGAGGGGCTATCGATTCCGGCCGATTTCGGAACGGGCAGCCAAGCGGGCAGCCGATGCAGCAAGGCGGTCGCTGGATCCGTTGCTCGATGTCGGAGGTGGAACAGGGGCTCATGCCGACGTCTGGTCTCAAGCTGGGAGGGTCGCAGTTGTGCTCGATCTCTCGAACGAGATGACCATTCAGGCTGCACGCCGCAAGAACCTCCAGGTCACTCGGGCCGATGCTGAGCGGATGCCATTTGTCGACAATTCGTTCGGACTCGCGTACTTCCACACCTCCGTGCACTACGGAAGTTGGCGGTCGACTCTCGGGGAGGGTGTGAGGGTTGTTCGCGACGGTGGAATCATTGAGGTGTGGACATTCGCTCCAAACTCGATTGGTTCAACGTCCCTCGGCCGCTGGTTCCCCTCTGTCGTGGCTATCGATTCTGTCCGGTTTCCCGAGCCGGACGCAATGGCCGAGTATCTCGGCTCCTTGTGCTCGAACGTTTCGGTTGGCACAGAGGTCGAACCGATTGCTCGCACCGCTCGCCAGTGGATAGATGGTGTTCGAGGGGGTTTCGTGAGCACGCTGCAACTCATAGATCAGACAGAACTTGATACGGGTATCAGTGCGTTTCGGTCTGCGTACCCCAACGACAATGACATCTACCGATACAGCGAACTACACCTCGATCCGGTGCATCGTCTAGGAGGCTGCTGATTGATGCCGTTGGTCGGATCGGCGATCAGGCGCGCCAGTCGCAAAGGGCGAAGATTCGATACTCCTTGTGGCGGAATGGCGGAGCATCGGCCGCAGCGAGCGGTGATGTATGGTCATCGAGAAGACTGACATGCATTATTCAACAGTCTCCCGGACGCTACGCTTCGTGATTCAGAGATTGTCGAAGGAGAATGAATGGCCGTCGAGGGGACTGTACAGCGGGTCGAGGTGTCGGCCGAACC
This sequence comes from Actinomycetota bacterium, assembly GCA_027728645.1. Lineage (GTDB taxonomy): Bacteria > Actinomycetota > Acidimicrobiia > Spongiisociales > UBA5794 > UBA5794. Next base: position 2,725 of record JAQCAA010000035.1, read on the forward strand.
TCAACATGTCTACGACGTTGCGCTCGACCTCGAGGCATATCCCGAATGGGCAGCCGGAGTGAAGTCCGTCTCGATTACGAGCGAGGACGAACATGGAAGGCCCGCATTGGTCTCCTTCGTGGTTGATGCGATGGTCAAAGAAGTCTCCTACAACCTCGAGTACGACTACGACTACGACAACGGGTTTGCGTGGTCGGCGATTCCAAACGAGGACATCAAATCACTCGAAGGTCGCTATGAGTTCAACCAACTCGAAGACGGTGGAACCGAGGTCGTGTATGCCCTCAAGGTCGAGCCGGAGTTCTCTGTACCTGGCTTCCTTCGCAGGCAGGCAGAGAAGCAGATTGTCGGAACCGCCTTGCGGGGGCTCAAGAAACGAGCAGAAGAGGGCCCCTAATGCGCATCATCCTCGTCACAGGAAAAGGTGGCGTTGGGAAAACGACTGTGTCCGCGGCGACTGCCGTCACGGCAGCGGACCTTGGATATCGGACCCTTGTCATGTCAACCGATCCAGCCCACTCGCTCGCCGATGCGTTCGATGTTCCTCTTGGCGATGCCCCGACGACGATTGCCCCAAATCTCGACGCCCAACAGATTGACAGCCAAGCCAGGCTCGAAGAGTCGTGGGGCGCGGTCCGAGATCATCTGACGGCATTGTTTGATTGGTCCGGTCTTCACGGCATCGAAGCAGAGGAGCTCACCGTCTTCCCCGGCATGGACGAGCTTTTCTCATTGTCATCGGTGAGGGAGCATGCCCGTTCGGGCGAATACGATTTTGTCGTCGTCGACTGTGCCCCGACAGCCGAAACGCTCCGACTATTGAGCCTCCCCGAAGTCATGTCGTGGTACATGGACAAGCTGTTCCCTGCGTCCCGGCGGGTTGCAAAAGTCATTCGGCCTGTGCTTTCGAAGATAACTGCCATGCCGGTTGCCGAAGATGCTGTCTTTGACGCCGTTGCTTTGTTCTACGGTCGCCTCGATGGGATAAAGGAGATTTTGTCTGACCCTGAGATCACCACGGCCAGACTCGTGATGAATCCGGAAAAGATGGTGATTGCCGAGGCCAGGCGGACGTACACATACCTTGGCTTGTTCGGCTACGGAGTGGACTCTGCGATTGTCAACCGTGTCCTCCCAGACACCGTTCATGACCCATACTTTGATCGATGGCACAAGATCCAGCAGCAGCATCTGAAGGCAGTAGAGGAAGGATTTGCAGGGACAGATGTGAGGCTACTGAGACTGTTCGAGGACGAGATGGTTGGCATCGATCGGCTGCGGACTGTCGGGTTGGAGCTATATGGAGATACCGATCCCACCACCATGCTCTCAAACGTTCAGCCGCTGCATGTTGAGGACACAGAAGATGGAGATGTTGCCCTTGTCGTGACCGTTCCATTGGCCGAAAAGGGAGATGTTGAGGTCATGCGTCACGACGATGAACTCTTCTTGACGGTTGGCCCGTACCGTCGAAGTCTCGTGCTGCCAGACTCGCTAAGGCGGCGAACTGTCAAGAGTGCAAAACTCGGGGAAGGTCGGCTAAGCGTGGTTTTCACCTTGGAGGAAACATGAGCGACGAAATCCCTGAAGAATCGGCCAGCCCTGACCCGCTGGTGGTTGCCATCAAACGAGCAGCAGTTCACCTCGGAAAGGCAGGGTTCGAGTTGGCAGCAGCAGTCGGGGCACTGTCCACCGGGGTCTCACGCAAAATACATCCGCAGGATTCCGACGACGAATCGGACGCCGGGCCGCAACGGGTGACAGTCGATTGACGAACTCGCACCACTGATACGATTCGATCATGACGGTTATTGGTGTTGATATCGGAGGAAGCAAGTCCCTGGCGGTCCGGGTAGACGACGGCGACGTCGCGACCGAGGAACGATCCAAGCTGGATCGATCGATGTCGATCGTCGACGCGGTCGCTCTTGCCGTCGACAAGGTTTCTGACGGCCCTCTTGAGGCTATTGGAGTGGGGGTGGCAGGACTTGTAAGGGCTGCTGACGGCGTTCTCGTGTGGGGGCCGCACGTCTCTGGCATTGACGTCCCGATCAAGGCGATACTCGAGCAGCGATACGGTGTCCCAGTAGTTGTCGACAACGACGCGAACACAGCAGCGCTTGCAGAGTTCAGGACCGGCGCTGGGATCGGCTACCGCGATGGGCTACTCGTCACTCTGGGAACAGGCATTGGCGGTGCAATCGTGATCGGCGGAGAAATCTATCGCGGCGGATCCTTCGCCGGCGAGTGGGGACACGCGAGGATCGAAGAGGGCGGCCTGCTCTGTGACTGCGGAAAGAGAGGTTGCTGGGAAACTCGAGCCTCCGGTCCAGCCCTAGCCCGTCTCGGTCGGGAAGTCATCGCAGCGAACCCTGGGGGCTCTCTTGCCACCAGACTCGGACAGGACGAGGTCACGGGCGAGTCGATTGTGTCCGCCGCAGACGCCGGCGAGGAAACTGCTCGAGCTCTTGTCGCTGAGGTTGGAAGGGCGTTCGGGAATGGGCTGTCAGACTTGATCTCGATTTTTGACCCAGAGATCGTCGTAATTGGGGGAGGTCTTGGATCTGTCGGTGAGTCGATCGTGGGACCTGCGAGGCGGGTCGTCGTTGACTCAATTCACGGGGGCAACCTCAGGGTGCCTCCTTCGATTCACGTGGCGGCCCTCGGTCAGGCGGCGGGAGCAATTGGGGCAGCGATGCTCGCGAAGGAGTTGCTTCATGTCAGGTGAGGGGGAGCAGCGATTTCCCGTTGGCGTGGACACTCGGACTCCTATCCCTGCGCGGAATTGGGACGAAATTACAGGTGAAGTTCTGCTCCTCGTCCCAAACATTGCGAAGCTCCTGGTCAGGCTGATGCGAGATCCGAGGATTTCGATACGACGGAAGATACTCGTCGGAGCTGTCATCGGATATGTCCTGTCTCCGATCGACCTCATCCCTGACTTCATCGTCGGTCTTGGCAGCCTCGACGACCTCATATTCGTTTCTCTCGCTGTCGACCTGCTTACGCGCGATTCGGGCGAGGAGATCGTGAGGGAACACTGGGACGGTTCAGTTGACGGTCTCGATCTCGTTCGATCGGTGTTTGCATGGGGAGCTGACCTTCTTCCAGAGCCGATTCACCGTCGCTTTCGGACATGAGCTAGGGGACACACAGCATGGAATTCCGACGAATTGGCAACCTGCCGCCGTATGTGTTTGCCGAAGTGAATGAACGAAAGCACGAAGCTCGGAAGGCTGGCGTCGACGTGATCGACCTCGGTTTCGGAAACCCTGACATCCCTTCACCCCCAGGTGTGGTGGCCAAGCTTGTTGAGGCTGCCCAGCACGGCAAGAACCACCGATACTCATCATCGAGAGGGATCCCGAATCTGCGAAAGGCCGTTGCGGATCGTTATCAGCGCGCTTTTGGCGTCACCCTCGACCCCGAGACCGAGGTGATCAACACGATCGGTGCAAAGGAGGGTTTGGCTCATCTGATGTGGACCCTGGTCCAGCCAGGAGATATTGCTCTCGTACCGGAGCCGTCGTATCCGATCCACATCTATGCCCCCGTGCTTGCTGGGGCCGAGGTCAGGCGAGTTCATCTGAGCACCGACTCGGACTTCTTCGACCGCTTGACGGCGGCTTTCAGGACATCTTGGCCGAAACCACGAGTCATCGTTACGTCGTTTCCTCACAATCCGACAACTGTCACGGTTGACCTTGAATTCTTCAAGCGACTGGTTGAGTTCGCCCATCGCAATGACGTTGTCCTTGTGCATGACTTCGCATACGCCGACATCGCATTTGATGGTTACCAACCGCCCTCGCTGCTTCAGGTCGACGGTGCAAAGGAACGAGCGGTCGAGCTCTACACCCTCTCGAAATCACACTCGATGGCAGGATGGAGGACGGATACGAGCCGCCGAGTCTCCTGCAAGTACCCGGCGCCAAGGACGTGGGAGTCGAGTTGTACACCCTGTCTAAGAGTCACGCCATGGCCGGCTGGCGTGTGGGTTTTGCCGTCGGTAACAGGGAGATGGTCGGAGCACTCGCCAAGCTGAAGTCATATCTCGACTACGGAACATTCCAGCCGATCCAGATCGCTTCGATTATTGCCCTCAATGAGCACGACGACTACATCGGAGAGGTTGTGGGACATTACCGAGAGCGCCGAGATGTTTTGATCGAAGGCCTCGCTGCGGCCGGATGGAGCGTGGAGACTCCGAATGCAACAATGTTCGTGTGGGCACCGATTCCAGAAAGCCATCGCCACATGGGGAGCCTCGCCTTTGCCCTTGATCTTTTGGACAAAGCTTCGGTTGCGGTGAGTCCAGGAATTGGGTTCGGACCTTCCGGGGATGGCCACGTACGCTTCGCCCTCGTTGAGAACGCCAAGAGGATCAGCCAGGCGACCCGTAACATCCGGCGCTACCTCACAGGTGACTGACCCGCGACGAGGGAAGGGTCTGAAACTTGTGTGCGTTGGCACGAGTCAGAGACCGTGTCCGATCTGATAGGGATTCCGAATGAAGGTTGACGAGTGAAGCCGAGCAACTGCGTACACCCGAGTAGCCAGTGAAATACGCCGTACTTTTCCCTGGACAAGGTAGCCAGGCTGTTGGGATGTGTGCCGATGTGAGAGCGGCGCGCAGTGACCTTCTCGGCGATGCCGCCAACGATGCGCTCGGCTGGGACCTCGACGACCTCATAACGAACGGGCCCCAGGATCGATTGACAGAAACTCAACATGCCCAGCCAGCGTTGTTCGCCACTTCGTACGCCTTGTATGAACAATTCAACTCGATTGTGACGGTGCCACCCGTTGCAGCAGCAGGTCATTCGCTCGGCGAATACACCGCATTGGCTGCCTCAGGTTCGCTCAGCTACTTTGACGGACTGAGACTTGTGGCGGCGAGAGGCGTCGCGATGGCGAAATGCGCCGCAACCTCTTCTTCCGGGATGGCTGCGCTTCTTGGACCAGACGAGGCAACAGCCGAAGCGATTGCGGCCGATCGGCGTGCAACCGGGGGCCAACTGTATGTTGCGAACATCAACGCTCCTGGGCAGATAGTGGTGGCAGGCGGAACCGACGACATCGAATGGCTCGTCGAGAATGCAAGGGACCTTGGCGTGAGACGAGCGATACCTCTCGAGGTTGCAGGAGGATTTCATTCGCCATTCATGTCCGGGGCGGCAGAGGACCTTCGCACGGCTCTTGACGAGACTCCCTTCAAAGTGCCGTTGTTCGATGTCTACGCAAATTCCTCTGCGAAACCGACGAGCAATCCAGGTCACACCCTCCACGAACAACTTACGGCCCCGGTGCGGTTCGCTGAAAGCCTGGAGAACATCGCTGCCTCGGGCGTCGAGACCTTTGTCCATGTTGGCCCTGGAGATGTGACTGCCGGGCTCGTCAAGAGGACGCTCAAGACTGCAACGGTCAAGGTGGTGTCCGATCTGGACCAAGCGCGCACGGTGGCGATGGAGCTTTCCGTACAATGAACGGAGCTGGCAGGGAAGGAACACAATGAAGAACGCGACGATCACCGGCTGGGGTGCGTGTATTCCGCAGCCGGTTGTGACCAATGAGGAACTTGCCTCGGTCGTGGACACGTCCGATGAATGGATCACAACCCGGTCAGGGATCAAAGAGCGCCATGTTTCCCACGTGCAAAATTCCGACATGGCGACGCTTGCTGGGAAACGTGCTCTCGCTGCTGCCGGACTCGACGCCTCCGATATCGACTATGTGATTGTCGCGACGTGCACGCCAGATCGCCAGATTCCGTCGACAGCTTGTTATGTGCAAATCAAGCTCGGCGCTGTGAATGCTGCGGCCGCTGATATCAACGCAGGATGCACCGGCTTCATCTACGGCCTATCGATGGCGCATGGGCTTATTGCCACGGGTACAGCCTCGAGAGTTCTCCTCATCGGATCTGAGCGGATAACTGCGTATCTGGATCTTGAGGTTCGCACAACGGCCGTTCTGTTTGGCGACGGCGCTGGAGCAGTTGTTGTAGAAGCAACTGATCAGCCGGTGGGTATCCAATCGATGACGCTTGGCTCCGACGGAGCAGGTGCTGCTTCGTTGACTGCCACGGGCCTCGGAACGGAGTTCATTGGAACGGATGCTCGACTAGCCGTCGTTATGGATGGATCTGATGTGTTCAAGAATGCTGTCGTTCGCATGGGAGACAGCACGATTACCGCCACAGAGATGGCCGGCTGGACTGCGGACGAGATCGATCTCGTAATACCACACCAAGCCAATGTCCGAATAATTGATGCAGTTCGTCGACGGCTCAAGGCGGATGAGTCCAAGGTGTTCGTCAACATCCATAAGTACGGCAACACCTCTGCTGCGACAATCCCGATCGCATTGTCTGAGGCACTTGCCGAGGGGCGTATCAAGCCGAACGACAAGCTGGTTCTTGTAGCTTTCGGCGCAGGGTTCACATGGGGTGCCGCGGCGTTCACATGGGGAGACCGAGTCGAGCCGATCTCCACGATCGACGATGAACTCCCGGAACCGACCACGACAGGCCTGGACATCATGGTCCAGCGCCAAGTGGCATTCCAATCATGACTGGTGTTGCATTGGTAACCGGTGCCTCAAGGGGAATCGGCAGAGCAGTCGCCCTCAAACTCGCCTCAGACGGGTTTGCCGTCGTTGTCAACTATGCATCGAATTCGGCCAAGGCTGACGAGGTGGTTGCCCAGATACGGGGCGCAGGAGGAAAGGCGATCGCCGTGCAGGCTGATGTTGGTGATCAGGATGCGGTGAGTGCGATGTTTGAAGTCGTCACCGAGCAACTTGGTCCGATCACCGTCCTCGTGAACAACGCAGGCATCACCGATGATGGTCTCTTGTTGAGGATGAGCGTCGACCAGTGGGACAGGGTGATTACCACCAACTTGCGCTCCGTCTATCTCTGCACCAAGGCCGCGCTTCGCTCGATGATTCGAGCGAAGGCAGGTCGTGTCATCAACATCTCCTCAGTATCGGGCGTATCTGGCAATGCGGGCCAGGCAAACTATGCCGCCTCGAAGGCAGGTGTCATAGGGTTCACGAAATCCACCGCAAAAGAAGTGGGTTCGCGCGGTATCACCGTGAATGCGGTTGCGCCTGGCTTTATTTCGACAGACATGACAGACGCCCTCGGTGACGAAGTAACCGGAGCGGCAGCAGCACAGATTTCTCTCGGCCGACTTGGGTCGCCAGAGGAAGTGGCCTCCGTCGTTGGCTATCTTGCCTCTGACGGAGCGTCGTACATCACAGGCCAGACAATCGTCGTTGACGGCGGTCTGGCACTCTGAGCCATCAGGAGGCAAACGCATGGAGAGAACCGACATCGAAGCGAAGATGAAAGAGCTCCTCGTAGAGGAACTAGGACTCGACGCGGACAAGATCACAATGAGCGCAACATTCGAGGAAGATCTCGAGGTCGACTCCCTTGGCGTGGTCGAGCTCCTTATGGCCCTCGAAGACAACTTTGGGGTGCAGATCCCTGACGAAGAAGCGGAGTCCCTCATCACAGTCGGTGAAGCCGTCGATCTTGTCGAGCAGAAACTTAAGGGATAGGGAATCAAGATGAACCATCGGCGAGTCGTCGTCACAGGTCTCGGATCCGTCACGGCACTTGGGCACGACGTGGACACGTTCTGGGCGAACATCCTCGCGGGTAAGAGCGGGATTTCGACGATTGAACGCATCGACACCTCAGACAATCCAACGAAGATCGCAGCAGAGATCAAGGACTTCGAAATTGAGAAGTACATGTCTCGGCGCGACGCCCGCAGACTTGATCGGAGTGCACAGTTCTTCTGGGTTGCGACCAAGCAAGCACTCGAAGACGCTGGATTGGACTACGAAGAGGACGATCCTGAGGCTCTCAGGGCCGGTGTGCTTGCGGGCACCGGCATCGGTGGAATCGAAACTATGGAAGAGCAGATGAACATTCTGTTTGAACGTGGTCCGAGCCGAATCTCTCCCCTCGGAATAGCGATGATTATCTCGAATATGGCTTGTGGCGTGGCCTCCATCGATTTCAATCTCTACGGCCCAAACAGCACAGTCGTTACGGCGTGTGCTGCATCGGCGAATGCGATCGGTGATGCAGCCGCGGTGATCCAAAGGGGCGCAGCCGACGTGATGGTCGCCGGAGGTGGGGAGGCGAGTATCACTCGGTTTGCCCTCGGGGGCTTCTCTCAGGCGCGTGCTCTCAGCACAAACAACGATGACCCTTCTGGTTCGTCGCGGCCGTTCGATGCAGACCGAGACGGGTTCGTGATGGGCGAAGGGGCCGCGGTGCTCGTTCTCGAAGAGTACGAACACGCTGTTGCCAGAGGGGCACACATGTACGGCGAGGTCCTTGGCTATGGCATGTCAGCCGATGGCTACCACATCACCCTTCCGAGGCCGGGGGGAGCAGGCGCAGGGCGAGCGATGTCGGCTGCGCTCGCTGACGCGAGCATGGAACCTGGTGAGCTTGACTACATCAACGCTCACGGTACGTCTACACATGCAAATGATGCGACAGAAACCGCGGCCATCAAGCTTGCGTTTGGAGATGCTGCGTACGAGATTCCCGTGTCATCGACCAAGTCGATGACGGGGCACCTGCTCGGAGCGGCCGGAGCGATCGAGTCCGTTGTCAGTCTGCTTGCTATTCGCGACGGTGTGATCCCGCCGACAATCAACTACAACACCCCCGACCCCGAGTGTGACCTGGATTATGTGCCAAACGTTGCACGCAAGGTCGACATCAGCACAGCGATGACGAACTCGTTCGGATTCGGCGGTCACAACGTGTCGCTTGTGTTTGGAAGAGTGAAGTAAGCCGCCCCCGGCGGCTTACTCGTTTACCGTTCACCGCCTACCGTCTACCGTTTCTCGGAACGGCTGCGCCGCTGCTCTGTTCTGGAACGGTAAACGGTATACGAGTCCCTCATTCTGAGGGACTCTCCTCCTCCGGTAGCTCGCAGCCGACTGCGGGAGGCTCCCTTCCTGCTTCGATGCTTTCGTTGTATTCGTCAAAGGAGCGGGTAACAAGAGCTGCGACGAGGCCTACGCCTACCAGCGACGCAGCACCGAGCACGACTGCGCCGCCTATTTCGAATCCGACGCACGACGCTGGGAGACAGATAGTTGCGACGATCGATGATCCGATCAAAGCTCCAGCTGCCACCCCAACGATCGTCGTTGTGGCGACGAGAGGTCGGACTCGAGCCCTGGCAGCGGCGTACGCAAGGGCGGCTGCGAGGCTACCGCCGATGATTGCGCCAAGGGGGTCGGCAATCAGTAGTCCAGCAAGGGCACCGAAGACGGTGCTGGTGGCGATTGACCACTTGTCACTAAGGAGCATCAGGCTGTTTCTTTCTTGGTGTTCTCGGTGGAGGAAGCAGCGGAGCCGGCACGCTGGAGATCTTCGCCGCTGGTGGCGACCAAGCGAGAACGCTAACAGCGAGTGCGGCCACAACGAGGATGACTGCTGGAGGCATTGGCGACTTCCAGATGGCGATTGCTGATGTCACGGGAATAGCGAGCCGCATGAGCCACAGTGCTCCAGGAGCTCCTCTCGAGTACATGAAGGACGATCCCGTTCCCACGCTTGCAGCGAGCCAATGTGACCAGTGTGATGTGTCAAAGGCAGCGAGCCCAATCAGGAGCGGGGCAACTGGGGCAAAGGAAGAGAGAGCGACGGCCGTCGGATTTACCGCATTGGGAACCGGGTGCTGTCTCACCCAGAATTTGACCCAAGGTCCGCCAAGGCCGATGATGGATGCTGCACCCAGTCCGTAGACGACATAGACGAGCCACGAGCTGCTGGTTGAGGCCAAGAGCATTGCTGCCGCGGCGGCGCCTGCCAATCCCCATCGGCCCCACGGTGCCCGCACAAGCAAGAATCCTGCAACGAGCACGATGGTGGACATCAGGAATCCGACGGTGATCAGAGCGACTGAACTCAGAGAGAATTCAGCTGGGTCGAGCGAGAAGGCGGTCAGCCCTGCCACGACTGTCGCTGAGGCAACAAGAGCGGAGACAATCGAGAGGCGGCGCACTACGACGAGTGTAACGAGGTCATTTGGCGTCGCCGCCTGCGCCGCCACCGATACGAGGAAACCAACGCGTTTGCAGTGCCCAAGCATCGCCACGCTCTCGCTCTAGGACTGTGACAGATGCATGTTCGGGTGGGTGCAGCAAGAGATCGGAGAGGGGAGAACCCGTGAGGGCAAGCGTAAGAGCCGAGACGGGATCCTGATGCGAGACCATGACGGTGGTCGAAGCAGCCGAACCGATCCGAGACTCGACAACTCTCAGCATCCGGTCAGCGAGCTCCCTCAGGTTTTCCCGTGCGAACCCGAGGTCATGCGGAGAGCGAAGGTACGCCTCAAGTTGGCCAGGTGCGACGGTCGGTAGATCGTCCCATGCCACCCCGATCCACTGTTCGCTCAACTGCCATTCCGTCAGGTTTTGGTCGATGGCTACATCGAGTCCGTGTGGGGCTGCGATGGCTCTCGCCGTGGTCAGAGCGCGAGCGAGGGGAGAGCTGACCACGACGTCTACCGGGCGGGCTGCGAGGCGGTGCGCCGTGGCGTGTGCCTCGAGCACCCCTTGCGGGTCCAGGTCGAAACCTGGGAGATCGGCGTACACGACATGGTTTGGGTTGTGGACCCTTCCGTGCCGTACGAGGATCAGCGTTTGGATTGTTGTCATGTCCACAGGCTATTCCTTGCCGGTGATCAGGGAAACTTCCCACATTGTGACGTTCGTTGCATCGACACAGAACCTTGAAACGCACCATGGTCTTGAAGGTATACTGCCGAGCAGAAAGCCGATTCGAACGTACGGAACGAGACATGCCACTCGACGAACACGAGCAGAAGATCCTCGACGAGATTGAGCGACAGCTCTACGAAGAGGACCCAAAGCTTGCAGCCATGGTTGCCAAGGCTGTCAGGGGTGATGCCACGCGTTGGAAAATACGGCTCGCCGTGGTGGCGTTCATTGCTGGTACGGTATTGATGTTCGCATCCTTCACCGAATCGCTGATTCTCGCTGGTCTCGGGTTCCTGGTGATGGTCGGATCTGCGAGCTGGATGGCCCTCACGATTCGGTCGACGAGGTCCCTTCAGACGGGTCAGGGCACCGTCGATGCATGGGTTGGGCAGTTCAAGCGCAAGTGGCGTCGAGAAGAGTAAGATAACCGACCCCCAGCCTCCCTCCGAGGGTGCGGGTTCTAGACGGAGCGGGCAACCTCATTCCGTAGCCGATTGAGTAAGGGAGAGGGACTTGGAGGGATTCACCGCCGCGCAGGCTTGTCAGCTGACATCCTGCACACCGCATCAGCTTCGATACTGGGACAAGGTTGGCTTGGTCAAGCCATCGGTCCAGACCACTGACGGCAGACCAGGCCGTCGACGCGTGTACAGCTTTCGGGATCTTGTGGGTCTCCGTGTCGTAAAGAGCCTTCTTGACAACGGCTTGTCCATCCAGCGTGTGCGAAGAGCTTGGGACTACCTGAGACGAACAGGGAACATGGACGACCATCTCGCCGAGGTCAAGCTTGTCACTGATGGTCAATCGATCTTCGCCGTTGCCCACGACGACGCAGAACTGCTCGATGCTCTTCGTCAAGGACAGCTTGCATTCTTCGTCAAGATCGATGAGATCGCTCTCAGCGTCGAAGACGATGTCTCAAAGTTCGAACTCGACAGAGCAAGTTTTCGTCAGATGCTCAAAGTCGTCGAAGGCGATGTACTCGCAGAGGGCGACTCGGAAGCAACGGGATAGGGGAAGCTTTCAGCTTTCAGCTTTCAGCTCTCAAACTGGCCTACCGCCTACCGCCTACCGCCTACCGCCTACCGCCTACCGTTCCAGAACAGAGCAGCGGCGTAGCCGTTCCAAGAATCGGAGAACGGTCAACGGAAAACGGGAAACCGGAAACGGCCGGCGGCCCCACTGGGTCGTTGCTACTTCGATCGGCCGAGCACTCGTCTGACGGTCCTCAGTAGTCGCGTCGGGCGATACACAGCTGCGATTCGTTGACGGCGGGTGTAGTGAGTCGTGAGATGTCGCTCCGCCCTGTGATGGGCTGCGTTGGCTTGGTCGATACCCACTGCGTCCGCCACCTTCTCTCCGTACAGGGAATCACCGTAGGAACGGGCGAGGGGCACATACGCTTGTCCAAGACTCATGGCGGCCTCGTACGGCGCAGCAGCAGGGTCCACGAGTTGTCCGAGGTCCGTAAGCCGCTCAGTGATGTCTTCCCACGCAGCGGCAATGTCGCCATCGGCGAGCCGCCGTGCCCTGCGCCGTCTCCGCATCCACTTCACTGCTGGTGCGATGACTCCGACTATCGCGAGCACGCCGACGACGATTGCCACGGGACGAATCCAGCCGGGAATTGTAAAACCGGTCGCTTCGTCGGAACCTGCGCCGGATCCGGGGGCTATTCGCTCCGGAATATCTCTTTCACCAAGGGCTGGGTTGACCAGGATTTCGCCTGCGTTGACATCGGTGAGGCTTCCGCTTGGTATGAGCGCCGCGTACTCGGCCGCCGAGAAACCGAGGGCCTCAGCTATCCGGTCGTCCGTCGTTGGCAGCGAAAAGTCGGATCTCGGCGTTGGATCGAATGACATCCAGCCATGAGACGGGATCCAGATCTCCACCCATGAATGTGCGTTCCTGTCCATAACAAGGACGGTGTTGCCCTCGAGAAGTTTGCCTGGCGTGAATCCGATGACGACCCGTGACGGCAGTCCAATCGTCCTTGCCATCAGTGCCATCGTCAAGGCAAATTGCTCGCAGTAGCCATGCCGGGTGAACTCGTTTGTGTCATCGAAAAGCCAGTTTTCGACGCTATCAGTTGTGAAGTCCGACGGCACAGACGTGTCGTATGTAAACCCTCCGTCGTAGCGGAAGTAGTTTTCGAGGGCGAGTGCCTTCTCGAAGTTGGTGTCCAAGTTTCGCGTGATCCCGCGGGCTTCTGCCGAAATGCTCGCCGCTACATCCTGTGGATAGTCGGTCCAATACTTGATGTCGGGCAATTCAACGCTTATGCCGAGTTCAGCGGGCGATTCGATCAAGTGGCCATCCTCTTGGGCTGTGGCGAACAGTGGCGTGAGGAAGCCGTCGTCCGTCCTCGCCAGTTGGGCATAGTCCTCCGACGACAGCGCTGGAATGTCAGCATTGACCGCGTACTCCATCCCGGTGCGGGTGAAGTCGCCAGGGAGGTAAAGGGCGCCGTCAAGCCTCCGAGTGCGCAAGGCGCTGTAGTCAGCCTGATCCGCCGTGGTCGCATCGGTCGCGGTTATGGGCGTCGGGAGCCACGGCATCGACAGGTTTTCGATGCGGACCTCGACCGTTATTGGCACCGTTGGTCCCCGATACTCCTGCTCCTCGGAGATCCAAGGGTCTTCGTCGATCGGAAACGCTCTCACGCGGTTGGTTTTCCAACGTGTTCCGTCGAATTCGTCGAGTGTCACCATTCTGAACCGGACGGTGGTTGGGTCAACATCGCCGGTAATCGTTGCAGTGAAGAGAGGATTGTTTGACTGCGAGATCAGGTTCGCTCTGATGTCGGTGTAGAGGTTGTAGGTGCCAGAGCCGGAATACTCATCGGAGTAGCCGGCAGGGGAGCGCCACGACACTGCACCATCGTCTGGGACCGTGTCGCCGAATGCGGACACCGCAGCGAGCGAGGCGACGATCGTTGAGGTCACAAGAACCGCAATTCCGATCGACGGTCGTTTCGACGGTCGGTTGGCCGCGTTGGTACGCGAGAGCCTGCCTGTTCCGTGGTCACGTTCGTCCACTCGTACCGCCAGAAATGTGAGCGCGCTGATTGTGACGAAGATGGCGATGTGAAACAGCGGCTTTGGCTTCCGATCGATGATTACAAACTGGAGCGCAATAATCAGCGGAGTGAGTGTTGCAACGAAAGGCCTTGCGTTCAGCAGACCAGCGACGAGGAGAAACCCGAGAATCCAAAACAGGCCGGCAAGCAGCATCACGAGCCCTGGTACCGGCCGAACAGGTTCAACGCCATGTTGGATGATCTCGAGCGCCCGTCCTAGCTCTACCTGCACCGCACTGAGGGTTTCTCCTGTGGGGAAGATCCAAATCAGCGTGTCAGGTGCTACCAAAAACGCGATAATCAATCCGTATGCAACCAAGTTTGCGGTGACAGCGATCCACACCCGAGCTTTGTACGCCAACGAAGTCCACGTGATCCCGATGCTCAAGAGGATCGCCACGAGGATGGCGATTGGCCAACTTGTTCCGGACGTAGATGGACGTAGGAGTGACGAAAGCTCCCAGAACGCAAGCCCAATGCCCGCGATG
>JAQCAA010000036.1 GCA_027728645.1 Actinomycetota bacterium
ATGCCTTCGTCAAGTTGCCCAGTCCAGCACACCTCGCGGACGAAATCGGAGGCCGGTGGCAATACCTCGTGTTCGCAGAACTCTGCAACGAGTGTGGAAACTGCCTGACGTTCTGTCCAGAAGACGGTGACCCTGCTCAGATAAAGCCGAAGTTGTTCTTCGATGAGGCCCGGTTCAATGGATCCGAAGGACAGGGATTTCGTCTTGTTTCAGCTGATGGCACAATCGGGGCGATTGCTTCTGAGGGTTGGTCGCAGGAACTAGCGACATTGACGGCGGTCATTGCTGGTGATCAGGGAGTGCCACTTCGTGCAACCGACCTCTGATCCACGCGTCCTGCTCAATGAGACATCTCCAGTCCCTGTTACATCTGAAGCTACAAGGGCACCGCTCGCGTTCCACCGCAAACTCCCTGGCTACTCACCGACGCCGCTCACGAGTGTTCCTGGTCTTGCCAATCGGCTCGGCATTGGGGCGGTCTACGTCAAGGACGAGTCATCCCGCCTTGGACTTCCAGCCTTCAAGATGCTCGGAGGATCGTGGGCTTCCTATCGATCGATTATCGAGCGCACCGGCATCGACCCTGAAGGTTGGGAAACGATCGAGGACCTTGCTCTGCAACTCGAACCCCACCTCCCTCTCACGCTTGCGACTGCAACTGACGGAAATCACGGAAGAGCAGTCGCGCGGTTCGCGAAGCTCCTCGGGTTGAAGTCTCGCATATGGGTTCCGAAGGGGACCGTTGCGCCGAGGATCGAAGCGATCGAAGCGGAAGGTGCGATCGTGCGTATTACCAACGGCACGTACGACGACGCCGTCGCCGAAGCCGGATTGGCAGCCGACGCCAACACGCTTGTCGTGTCAGACACATCGTGGCCAGGGTACGAGATAGTTCCAAGGTGGGTCATCGACGGATACTCCACGATGATGTTCGAGCTTGAGGATCAGCTGGCGTCGATGGGTCTTCCGGAGCCAACGGTGATAGCCGCCCCGATGGGCGTGGGTGCCCTTGCTGCCGCTCTCACGATGCGGTACGGAAATCACATTCCGCGTCCTGTGATTATCGGTGGCGAGCCAACCAACTCAGCATGCGTGCTTGCCGCATTGGAGGCTGGTGAAGTTGTCACGGTCCCTGGGCCGCACGACACATCAATGGCAGGGTTGAGTTGTGGAACGGCTTCGCCCATAGCGTTCCCGTTTCTCGCCGCTGGCTTGGATGCAGCGATTGCGTTTGACGATGAGTGGGCAGAAGAGGGGATGCGTCTGTTGGCTGCCGAAGGAATCGTGTCTGGGGAAAGCGGTGCGGCGACCCTCGGAACCCTGCTGTCACTAGCGGACCGGAGAGCAGATCTACGGGACACCCTCAATCTTGGACCGGACGACGTTGCCCTTGTCATTGTCACGGAAGGCGCCACTGACCCGAAAAACTATGAACGAATCGTAGGGCGCCTCCCAGAGACAGTCGCAGCCGTCTGAGCTTCGGCGGTCAAGTCCAGTCGAGGATGACTTTGCCGCATCGCCCTGAACGCACTGTTTCAAAGGCCTCTTGGTAGTCCTGTGCATCGAAGTGGTGGGTGATGACGGCTGACACGTCGAGGCCGGTTTCGAGCATTGCGAGCATCTTGTACCAGGTCTCGAACAACTTTCGTCCGTAGATACCTTGAAGGGTGAGGCCCTTGAAGACAATGTCGTTCCAGTCGATCGGTGCCTGCTTCGGAGGAATGCCAAGGAGGGAGATTTTTCCTCCGTTGGCCATTGTTGAAATCATTTCGTGAAGTGCATCCGGATGGCCGGACATTTCGAGCCCGACATCGAATCCCTCAACAATGCCAAGGTCCCGCATGGTGTTCTGGAGGGATTCGTCCGATGTATTCAGTACAGAGTCTGCTCCCATCGTCTCCGCGATCGCTAGCCGATAATCGTTCACATCAGTCACAACGACGTAGCGTGCGCCAACGTGGCGGGATATAGCAACGGCCATCATTCCGATCGGTCCTGACCCGGTGACCAGAACATCCTCTCCGACAAGATCGAAGTTGAGTGCCGTGTGCACAGCATTGCCGAGTGGGTCGAGAATCGTTCCGATATCGTCGCTCACATCATCGGGAATTGGCTGAACATTCGACCCTGGGATTACAACGAACTCGGCAAACGCTCCCGGTCTGTTGACCCCAACACCACTGGTTCGAATGCACAAGTGGCGACGTCCAGCCTGACAGTTGCGACACCTGCCGCATACAACATGCCCTTCCCCAGATACCCGCCGCCCGATCTTGAGCCCTTCGACCTCCGAGCCAAAGGCCGCCACGACACCCATGTACTCATGACCAATTGTCATGGGCACCGGTATCGTCTCGGCTGCCCACTGATCCCACGCAACGATGTGGAGATCTGTGCCGCAGATGGACGTTCTGCGAACTTCGATCAGGACGTCGTTCGGGCCAACGTCTGGCTTGGGGATGTCCTCCATCCAGATGCCAGGCTCTGCCTTGGACTTGACGAGAGCCCGCATCAGGCGATCACTCCGAATTCACGTCCAACCCTAACGAAAGCATCGATGGCGAAGTCGACGTGTTCAGCGGTGTGGGCTGCGGACATCTGCGTGCGGATTCGTGCCTGACCCTTTGGAACGACCGGAAAAGAGAACCCGATGACATACACCCCTTCTTTGAGAAGGGCCTCCGCCATCTCACTTGCCACCTTCGCATCACCCAACATGACGGGGATGATCGGGTGATCGGCTCCAGCCAGGGTGAATCCGTTCGCTTCCATTCCGGTCCGGAACCGCGTGGCGTTGTTGGCTAGTCGGGTTCTCAGCTCGGCCGACTCTTCGAGTAGATCGATGGTTGCGAGAGTGGTTGCTCCGATGACCGGTGCGAGTGAATTCGAGAACAGATACGGTCGTGACCGTTGCCTGAGAATGTCGATGACTTCCTGCGGTCCTGATGTATATCCGCCGCTTGCACCGCCGAGAGCCTTCCCAAAGGTTCCGGTAACGATGTCCACCCTGTCCACAACGCCCCAGTAGTCGGGTGTCCCTCCACCGTTTGGCCCGATGAACCCGATTGCGTGGGAATCGTCGACCATCACCATGGCATCGTGCGCATCTGCGAGATCACAGATTGCAGGGAGGTTGGCGATTATTCCATCCATCGAGAACACACCGTCGGTCGCGATCATCTTGAATCGTGCGTCGCTTGCTGCTTCCAGTTGCGTCTCAAGGTCCGCCATGTCGTTGTTGGCGTACCGATATCTCGCTGCTTTGCACAGCCTGACTCCATCGATGATCGAAGCATGATTCAGCGAGTCTGAGACGATTGCGTCGTCTGGGCCGAGAATCGTTTCGAACAAACCTCCGTTCGCATCCCAACACGACGAATACAGGATTGTGTCTTCTTTTGACACGAACCTGCTGACCTTCGCTTCCAGCTCTTTGTGGACCGTTTGTGTGCCACATATGAAGCGGACCGATGCCATGCCGTAGCCGTGTTCATCGATTGCGGTCTTTGCTGCCTCGGTCAACACAGAGTTGTTTGCGAGTCCGAGGTAGTTGTTGGCGCACAGATTGATGGCCGTGGATCCGTCAGAGAGGGTGATGACGGCATCTTGAGGCGAGGCGAGAATTCGTTCCGATTTGTGGAGCCCTGCCTCCCGTATCTCGGTTGCCTCATCAGCGAGGTGTTGCAGAAATCGTGTAGTCATGGAACCTCCAAAACCAATTGTATGGCATCGTGACACACCCCACATGGTCGAATCCGCGTACCCAGGGTTGGCGGACCATCAAAACAGTGTGCTGGAGCCCACAGAAAGCGGAGATGGGTCTTCTGTGGTGTGATCTCTAACCCGAGAATGGTGTGGTTTCTAGCCAACTTGCCAGTGACCACCTGATGCCCGGGCTGCTTCTGTGGGCTGGAACCCCACGAAAACATGGTCCGCCAACCCTGGGTACGCGGATTCATGTCGGATGATGGGGGTGCGGAGGGCTGGTTCGGTCGTACGATGGGGGCGTGGCGGAACCCCCAAAGACTGTGCTTGTGGTTGACGACGAACCAATGGTTCGTGAGGTCGTCTGCACGTATCTGGAGAATGATGGGTTTGTCACCCATGAGGCTGCCGATGGCGTTGCTGCTCTCGAAGGAGCTGACCTGCACACTCCCGACCTCATCGTGTTGGACGTCATGCTCCCCGAACTCGACGGGTACTCCGTTCTGGCGAAGCTCAGAGAGAAGACTGACGTTCCTGTGATACTGCTTACCGCAAGGTCGACGGAGACGGATCGACTTCTCGGCCTAGGACTCGGGGCGGACGACTACATCGTCAAGCCACTCAGTCCGAGGGAAGTTGCAGCAAGAGTCAGGGCGGTGCTTCGGAGGGCCGCACCACCGGAACCGAAGCCCCAACGGCTCGACTTCGAAGGGCTTGTGGTCGACGGCTCCACAAGGGAAGTATTGCTCGAAGGCCGCTCCGTTTCCATGCCTCCCCTCGAGTTCGATTTGCTCATGTGTTTGGCGTCTCAGCCAAAGACGGTGTTCTCGAGAGCAGAACTTCTCGAAAAGGTGTGGGGGTCCAGTTCCGAGTGGCAGGACCCCTCGACTGTGACGGTGCACGTCAGGCGCCTCAGACAGAAGATCGAAGAAGACCCGGATACCCCGAAGCGGATCACCACTTTGTGGGGACGCGGATATCGGTTTGAGCCGTGAGAATTGTTCTTGGTTCCATCGCCGCTGTACTGATCGGGCTGTCGCTGTTCGAGGTCACGATGCAGCCATCGGGACCGGATCGGGTTGAACTGGCGATCATCTTCATGCTGATGGCAGCGGTTTCGGGAATCGCTGCCGCGTTTTTGCCGCTGCTTGCGCGACGGTCACAGAAGTTGATCATCACGCTCTTTGCATTGTCACTTGTCTCGCTGATAGTTGCTTCAATCGGGCTCGCCGTCGCAGCAAGCAGGATGTTCTTTTCGGAGCATGACCTCACCCTCGTGCTGGTCGTTCTTGGATTCGGGCTGATCGCTGCGGTGGCATTTGCTATTTCGGCGAGTCGGAGCCTGACTTCAGATCTTGCAAAGATGTCTTCTGCTGCGAGAGAAGTTGCGTCTGGTGAGTTGGACGCAAGGACGCAGGTCACCCGAGCTGACGAAATCGGTTCCCTGGCGCGTGAACTCGACGAACTTGCCCGTCAACTTCAGGTTGCGACCGCTGCTCGGAACACGGAAGATTCGAGGCGAAGAGAGTTCTTTGCAGCGGTGTCGCACGACTTGCGAACGCCTCTCGCTTCCATGCAGGTCGCAACGGAGGCCTTGCGAGATGGCCTGTCACCCGATCCCGACCGATATCTCGCCTCCCTCCAGACGGATGTAGCCGTCATGCACGCTCTCGTTGACGACCTGTTCCTCCTTGCGCGCATCCAGGCGGGCGACGTGCCGCTTGAGTTGACCGCCACGGACCTGACCGAGGTTGTGGATGAGACCGTCGAGGTACTGAAGCCAGTTGCAGACAAGAACGGCATCACCTTGGAACTACAGGCCAGGGAGCGCGTCATCGTCACGACGGGTACGGCGGCGGTCGGCAGGGTTGTACAGAATCTCCTCGACAATGCCATACGGCACGCACCAACAGGGTCGAGAGTGACGATCAGCGTTGTGAACAGCGGTGGCGCGACTGTTGTGGTTTCCGATGAGGGAGAAGGTTTCGATCCGGAGTTTGCGCAACACGCATTCGAAGGTTTTACTCGGTCCGACTCTGCCAGAGCGAGACATTCCGGTGGGGCTGGGCTCGGACTCGCCATTGCACACGGTCTCGTTGCGGCGCTCGATGGTGAGATCTGGATTGAGCCAGGGGCCGGCGGTGTCGTTGGCTTCAGGATTCCTGCGTACGAATCCGATTAGACAGCAAGCGTCACAATTGCCGTGGTGGCAAGAGCGATACCTACAAGTTGCCTTACGGTTGGGCGTTCCCTGAGCACAACGATGGCTGCTGCAACCGTGAAGACCGGATAGAGCGATCCGAGGACAGCGGTGATACCAATCGGACCACGCTGGACCGCGAGGACGATGGCGATATTTGCAGCCATGTCAAGCATCCCTGTTCCAAGAATCAGCTTCCAGACCGTCCGCATTGACCCTGCCTT
This sequence comes from Actinomycetota bacterium, assembly GCA_027728645.1. GTDB lineage: Bacteria > Actinomycetota > Acidimicrobiia > Spongiisociales > UBA5794 > UBA5794. Next base: position 6,130 of record JAQCAA010000036.1, read on the forward strand.
CGCCGCCCCAAGAAACAGTGCCCCGAATGCGACAGGAACTGTTGTTGAACGCGCAGCCACTAGTGGCCAGAGTCCTGATGCTTCACTTGTTTGTCCCAACGCAATGAAGAACACGGCAAATCCGAATGCAGCCACCAGTGCTTGGAAAAGCAGTTTGCGGTCCAGGGCTTCGGCAGTCGAGCGAGATGAACGGCTCTGAGCGGTGAGCAGGAATACCGCCAAGCCCGCCACGCAGATGCCGATCCAGTTAATCCACGTGATTGTCTCGCCTGTCGCGACTGCCCACATAACAGGGATGCCTGCTGCGCCGGCACCAATGACCGGAGCAACGACGGACATCTTTCCTGCAGCAAGGGTCGAATACATGATCGCAAGACCGACCACTCCGAACACACCACCGATGGCCCCCCACATGAGGTCGTGACGCGTCACCTCGGTAGAGGTAACAACGACCAGCCCGAGGACCAGGATGGGTAGGCCGAGCAACTGTGACCACGCTGCAACGACCCATGCCGAAACCCGACGAGTTGCAATGCCTCCTGTGAAGTCTGAAACGCCGAAGAGAACTGCTGAAATGAGAGCGAGAATCTGTGGCATGAAGACACGAGCCTACCGATGGCAGGTCTTGGTATCGTCTCGCGCACGGCAGCAGTCGGTGCCCAACGGCTACGGAGACGGCGACCTCTGTTTTCTGCCGAAACGCGATTGGGTAGAGCCCCACATCTTCCTCTACGGTTGCGCCCATGACTGCTGACGTTCTTGTCTTTGTTTTGCTCTCGATCGGGCTGATCGGAAGCGCGGACTTCTTCGGAGGGATTGCTTCCAAGCGATCCAATCCGTTCTCTGTCGCGGCTTGGTCGCAGTGGGCTGGCTTTCCCGTCATCGCTGTAGTCGCCGTGGTGGTCGGCAGCGATGTAATTGCGAAAGATGTGCTCCTCGGGGTGGCAGCCGGTGTGGGGTCGGGTGTCGGGGTCCTTGCGCTCTACCGCGGGTTTTCCGTCGGGGCGATCGGTGTTGTCGCTCCTATTGCAGCGACGTTCGCAGCCATGCTGCCGATCGTTGTCGGATTGGTAGCTGGTGAGAGACCGTCGGGCATTGTATCTGTTGGCCTTGTGTTGGGCCTCGTGTCCGTGGTTCTTGTGGGCTACGTTCCACGCACAGCACACCTTTCGATGGAAAGTCTGGTTCATGGATTGGTGTCGGGCGCTGGTTTGGCGGCGATGGTCATCGCCTATTCGAGTACTTCCGATGAATCCGGGCTCACTTCCGCTGTCGCCGGCCGGCTGACTGCGGCAACGATCGCAACGTTGGCAGCGATTGCCATTCGGGCGCCTCTCAAGGTGAGTCGAGATGCGGTCGCGTCGACGGTTCTCGCGGGTGTTCTCGCAGGGGTCGGGATGGGTTTCTTCGTTACGGCGTCACAGCAGGGTGATCTCATCCTCGTGGGCGTCGCAATCGCCTTGTTCCCTGCGGTCACGGTTGTCCTCGCCGCTCTGTTTCTTCACGAGCGTCTTGCGAGAACCCAGTGGTTCGGGATAGTGCTCGCCTTCTTTGCCGTTGCAGCGATCTCGATCGGTTGACGCGAGTACGCCGGCCCTGGAGGGGGAGCCGGCGCACATCGCTTGCGACCGTGGTGGCGGTCGTGTGGTTGAGGAGGGAGATCCTCGCTGACACGAAGGTACTGGCCGTTCCTGAATCCTTCGTGAGGTGCATCTGAGAGTGAAGTGAGAATCGCATGGCCAACCTATTGGTCGGGCCCTATCATGCGCGAATCGCAGCTCAATCCACACCTACACCAGCGACTGTTCAGCGCACCTACCTCACCCTGACTGTGCTCTCGACGCTCGCAGCGTCCTTCATCTGGGGAATCAACACTCTATTTCTCCTCGACGCTGGTCTCTCCAATACCCAGGCGTTCGCAGCGAACGCGTTCTTCACCGTCGGCTCGATGGTTTTTGAAGTACCAACAGGTGTCGTTGCCGATGTACGGGGGCGCAAACTGTCGTTCCTTCTTGGCGCAGCCACCCTCTTCGTTTCAACACTGTTGTACCTCTACCTGTGGGATGTCAGTGCGCCATTTTGGGCCTGGGCCGCTGCTTCGGCGTTTCTTGGACTTGGATTTACCTTCTTCACCGGCGCAGTTGAGGCGTGGCTGGTTGATGCACTGAACCACACCGGATTCACAGGCGCACTCGATGCGGTGTTTGCAAAGGCACAGGTCGTGGCAGGCGCATCCATGCTCTTGGGTTCTGTTGCAGGCGGATTTGTCGCCCAATGGACGAGCCTTGGTGTTCCCTATTTCATACGAGCGGCACTGCTGGTTCTCACGTTCGGCGTTGCATTCTTCATGATGCATGATCTCGGGTTCACCCCCGCGCAGTCGACGGGGCCAGTCGATGAAGTGAAGCGGGTTCTGCGTGGGTCGATTGACAACGGCTGGAAGAACCGACCGGTGCGATGGCTGATGTTGTCAGCCCCCTTCACTATGGGTGTCATGGTCTATGCGTTCTACGCGATGCAGCCGTATCTCCTTCAGCTCTACGGTGATCCAACTGCCTACGGCGTAGCTGGACTCGCAGCAGCGATTGTCGCCGGAGCACAAATCGTCGGCGGACTTTCTGTCCCCTTGGTTCGAAAGTCTTTCCAGTATCGAACGCAAGCCCTTCTCTTTGCGACGACGGTCAGTGCCGGTGCGCTCGTATTTATCGGGCTCACCTCGAGTCTGTTCGTGGCGATTGGATTCCTCGTTATCTGGGGTCTTGTGTTCGCGGCGGCGATGCCGATGCGACAGGCCTACATCAACGGACTTATCGAATCCGAGCAGCGAGCAACCGTCCTGTCGTTTGATGCCTTGATGGGCTCGTCTGGCGGTGTCGCCCTCCAACCTCTACTCGGTCGGTCGGCAGATGTGTGGGGGTATTCAACGTCGTATTTCATTTCCGGCGCAGTGCAGCTGTTTGCCCTCCCATTCATTCTTTTGGCCAAACGTGAAAGGTCACCCTCTGACTTGACTGCGGATCCCGCTCAGCCATCTGATTCTCCTCCAGCGTGATACGCCGATACCGTTAGGATTAGTGCCAAAGAGAGGGAGCACCGATGCCAGATTCGACTGACACAACCGCACGGGACGACGAAACAGCGGAGGGCACCGTTGCCTACAGCGCTACGGAGTCCACAGAGATTGACATCGATGGAGATGGCGTTGCCGACGGCATTCGTGAGGTTCACACCGAAGTTCGAGAATTCGACATAGATGGGGACGGGGTTGTCGACATCGTTGAGACGACGACCATTGAAGAGACCGTTCTCGACATAGATGGGGACGGCATTCCAGATGTGTTCACGACCGTCGAAACATCTGAGGTCGTCATGGATGTAGATGGTGACGGAGTGGCTGACTCGGTTGATGTAACCGAAGTGCGCACCGTTGCTCACGACCTTGACGGGGACGGTGTGGCCGATGTCTCCAGAACGGACGTCATCACAGCTTCTGGTATCGACCCTGAACAGGATGGTACTTTCCAAGATGTTCAGGTTGACGGAGCTCGAATCTACGGGTTTGACACCACTGGCGATGGCAATATCGACGATGTCGTCATCGAAGATCTCGATGTCGAGGTCGTCGACGAGTAGAAACCAGTTCTGTCGCTAACAGACTGGTCGCACCGTTGGGTATGGATTGACGTAGATGCCACCGGCGACCATTCCGAGATGAAGATGCGGAGTACCAGCTGCGTTCCCTGAGTCACCGACGAATCCGACTGTCTGACCCTTGTTCACACGTTGCCCTGTGCTCAGTCCCGACGGCCACTTCGATAGGTGTGCGTAGTAATACGTCACTCCGTCATCGCCGTACACATAGACCTGACGGCCCCCGAGGCTGTGGGTGTTCAAGCGGACCGATCCGCTTGTCATGGCGACGAGCTCCGTGTTGTATGAAGCCATGAGATCGGTGCCCTTGTGTGTTCGGCCGCCAGATCTTGGGTAGCCCCAGGAGTTGATGAAGTAGTTGGAGCCCTTGACTGGGCAGACGACCCCTTTTGTTTGTCCTGGGATGCCAGCCGAGGGCCCTGACGCTCTCGCCGCTCTCGCCGCTGCTTCTCGAGCGAGCCTTGCCTTGTATGCCGCATACGCGGTTCGGTACTTGGTTCTTGCCTCGGCATGGATGGCGTCGGCGCGGCCTTGAATTTCCGAAAGTGAGGCCACAACGACCGCTTGCTCGGCCTCGAGGACCTCGGCTTCGCCTTCCTTCTCGAGAAGTTCGACCGTGAGCCGGTCCATCTGGCGTCGAACTGCGCCGAGCTGGTCGAGCTCGGCAAGGTCAAGCGTTGTCGCTCTGTCGTACAGAGCCTGGGTTGTGATGAGCTCCTGAATGTTGCCAGCTGTGAAGGCGGTCGTCATGACCGACCTTCCTCCGTTCGTATACGCGTCGACAACGAGGTTGCGAGCTCTGTCTTCAAGGTTTGCGACGTTGGTTCCGTACTCGGCAAGTGCGCTTGAGAGCTTGTCCATGCGCCAATTCAGGTTGTATATCTGACCCTGGATCTCCTCGAGGTACTCAAGCCCTGCCTCAAGCTCCGCATCGGCAGCTTCGAGCGCCTCGAGCGCTTGGTCGGCTGCGGTCTTTGCCTCTTCAACCTGACCCTTTGATTGCGCGTTTGCACCGACCGGTGAAAGGGCCAAGAGGGCCAACACAAGTAGAACAATCAGGATGTGGGGCTTTCGGCGGTTGCTCATACGGAATCAAAGCGTAGCGCCGACTACCGGATAGGGACCAGCCGTATTGGCGGGTTTCGCGGGCTACCGAACCACGAACGACAACTTAACGGTGACCCGATAGGCAGCAACTTTGCCGTCGCGCACGTCTGCCGTTTGGTCGATGACCTTGACGGTGGTTATCCCGTTGATGCTCTCCGCCGCCTTCGACACCGCCTGATCGAGAGCCTCTTCAAAACTTTCAGTCGAAACTCCCATGATCTCGATGATCTTGACCGCATTCGTATCGATTTCTGACATGTGACCTCCAGTGGCAATGGTAGAGGCGTCCACCGGCCGAGGAGGTAGCCTTGCCGTGTGAAGCGCGATGTTTCCTTCGCCCCGAGGCGTCAAACGATTTCCCCTGTCCTTAGTGGCGCCGCTGGCTTGATATTCCCGACGGTCATCGGTGTCATGGCGCTATCCGTTGGATTTCGCGCTGGCGGGGATATGGCGGACTTCGCAGGGTCAATGGCCGGTTCTTTGCTGTTTCTTGTGGTTACCCCGACTTCCTGGGTTTTCGCGTTCCCGTTCATCGATGTGACGCGGTTCACCATCATCCTCTTCGGAATCGTCACCAGCGCTCCGCTCTGGTGGGTTCTCGGCGTTGCTATCGGCCGCACGTCTGAGCGATGGGTGGAGTGGATACGGCGTTACGTCGTCGCTTCGATTGCATGGATGGTCGCCAACATCGTGGCCATTGCGATAGTCGCGTCCGTTGTCGGCTGACACTAGGTTTCTGATATGGATCTCAACGAAGCCCTATATACGACTCGAGCGATGCGGCGTGTGTCTTCGGACCCCATCGCTGACGATGTGGTGAGAGCCATGATGGATGCCGCCATACGCTCACCGTCAGGCGGAAACACTCAGAACTGGCGATGGGTCACCGTCACAGACAGATCGAAGATTGATCGGCTAGCGGTCCTGTACTCGGATGCATGGGCTGAGTTGAATGCCACGTTGTACAAGGGCAGGGCTGAGACGGCGAAAGCCACAGGCGACGAAACAACCGTTCGAGTGCTGAACTCCGCTCAGTGGCTTGCAGACAACTTTGAGAAAGTTCCTTTGGTTGTCTTCCCGTTTCATCGCAACGATCCGTCTGGAGCGTCTATCTATCCAGGAGTGTGGAGTCTCATGCTTGCTGCAAGGTCTCACGGCGTGGGGACATGCCTGACAACGGTTCTTGGAATGTTCAAGCACGACGAATTGTGCGAACTTCTTGGAGTTCCACCTGGCAAAGGTTGGACAAACGCAGCAGCGGTGACGGCCGGATATCCGCTCGGAAAGTGGGGCCTCGCCGAGCGTGCTCCAGCCCACCGCGTTACCTATGCAGAAGAATGGGGCCAGCCCCCGACCTGGACGGCGGACGAACCTCTGTGGGGCGGATAGCAGAAGAGACGTCTACCGCCCACCGTCTACCGCCTACCGAATCGGAACAGGATTCGCGGCGGTAGGAGAGATGTCCAACATCAGACAGGAACGCAACCGAGCGCGTCTGAAGGGAAACGGTAGACGGTGGACGGTAGGCGGAAGACGAAGGTTGTTCTGACGATCTTCGATCGTCAGAACAACCTCGGTCTAAACAACTCGTCGTGGGTTCGGATGGCGTACCTGTCGGTCATGCCTGCGACGAAGTCGACTACTTGGGTCAAGTCGTCGGCCTCGGGATGTTGATACGACTGGGGGAGCTGGCCGAGGTTCTCGAGATAGAAACTCACGAGGTCGCGGACAATCTCCTTCGCCCTTCGTTGTTGGTTCTCCACCTCGGGGCGGAGGTAGACATTTTCGAACATGAAAGCTCTCAGTTCGTGCATGGCTTCGAGCTTTGTCGATTCCATGACGATCTTCGATTGCTTGTACGACTCGTCAATCACCGCCTGAATCATTGATGCGACCCATTCCCTTCCGGGTTCACCGAATGCTGCAATGACGTCGGGGGGAATTGCAGAAACATCGAGCACGCCTGCGCGGATCGCGTCGAGCGCATCGTGTGCGAGATAGGCAATACGATCGGCATACTTCACGACGTCACCCTCATGCGAGGTGGCACGCTCTCCGACCTTCCACGGATGTGTGCGAATGCCAGAAAGAACCTCCGGGGTGAGGTTGAGAGGCTCGAGTATCTCGAAGATCCTGACCGACTGTTCGGAGTGCCGCCAGCCACCGTCGACGAACTCAGAAAGGGCATCCTCTCCCGTGTGTCCGAAGGGTGAATGTCCAACGTCATGGCCGAGGCACACAGCTTCTGCAAGGGCGACGTTGAGGGAGAGAGCTCTAGCAATTGCCCTTCCCACCTGCGTCACCTGGAGGGTGTGTGTCATCCGTGTGACGTAGTGATCTCCCTCGGGATTCATGAAGACCTGAGTCTTGTGCTTGAGCCGTCTGAATGCCTTGGAATGGATGATTCGGTCGTAGTCGCGCTCAAACGCTGTCCGCAATTCGTCTGGTGCTTCAACATCCACCCGCTCTGATGCGGACGATGAGAACGTCGCGCCAGGAGCTAGGAATATGCGTTCCTGGTCCTCGGTCACACTCCGCGTTCGCAGAATGAATTCACTCACGCGTTTTCGATCTCGAATCGTGGATCTCGGTGTGACCCTGTGATTGCCGTCATCCACTTCGAGATGACCGTCCGGCTGGGTTGCCCCGTGATAATCCTGCGTCTGACAGAGGCTGAGATTGCATCGATGACAAGCACGGCGCCGATCGTGAGCAAGAGAGCCGCTCCCGCCTTTGGCCAGTCCCCCCGAAATCGCAAGCGACCAACAATCTCAGCGCCGATCCCGCCTGCTCCAACGATTCCGAGGACCGCAGAAGCCCTCACGTTGATCTCGAAGCGATAGAGCCAGTAGGCGACGATGTTCGGCATGGCCTGCGGAACTATGCCAAATCGCATTTTCATAAACAGGTTCCCGCCGGAAGCGCCGATCGCCTCAACCGGCCCCTCGTCGACACCTTCGATGACTTCCGAGGACAGCTTCCCGAGTGTTCCAATCGAGTGAAGTCCGATGGCAAGTGCACCTGTGAATGGTCCAAGACCGAAGGGAACGATGAAGATGATGGCAAGGACAAGCTCGGGGAACGCCCTAATTCCAGAAAGGATGCCCCTCGTCGGAATGGCCACCCATCGAGGTGCGATGTTTGTCGCAGCCATGAATCCCGCTGGGAATGAGAATGCTGCCCCAATGAGCGTTCCGATCCACGCCACGTAGAGGGATTCGAGAAGCTTGGACATCAACCGCGGCCAGTCATCGAAGTCCGGGGGGAACATGCCGGTCAGGAGACTCCAAACCTGCCCAGGAGTAGCCAACATCCTTCCGATCGAGATCTCGAGTCCAACGACCGACCAGATCAGCGGAACGATGATTCCAACCGTCACGCCCCATTTGATGATTCTTGGCCACAGTGATTCTTCTGGGCGAACCATGTCGTGGATCGCATCTGGGGTGAGGTCCGGGACGGTCATACGAGCTTCCTTCTCACGTAGATAGAGATCGCTTCGATGACGATGACAGCAGTGAAGATCACAATGACGATTGCCATCACTTGATCCCATTGGAAGAACTGTCTGCGCTCGTCAAGGAGACGCCCGATTCCTCCGGCGCCAACGAATCCGATCACAACAGAAGCCCTGATGTTGAGTTCGAACACATACAGCGCATACGCTACAAAGTTGGGTGCGATCTGAGGGAAGGCAGCCTTCATGATGGTTTGGTTGTTGGTCGCGCCAGCTGCTCTGGCGGCCTCGAGCGGTCCGAGGTTGATCGCGTCGACAGTTTCGGAAAGAAGTTTTCCCATGATGGCTGTCGAAAACATGATCATCGCAAGGGCGCCAGCGAATGGTTTTCCAAATCCAACGGCCGTCGCAAACAGCACTGCCCAGAAGAGGTCGGGGATTGTACGTATGACGTTCAGGAAAGACTTGGCAAGCCAATACACGGCTCTGTTCGGCGAGGTCGGTCTTGAGGCGTAGAACGAGAGCGGAGCCGCCAATGTGCATCCGATAGTGGCCCCCACAATGGCGATCTGGAAAGTTTCGAGCAGCGCTTTCCCCATGTTGAACGTCGGTGGCTGGCCTGGGCTCTTGATCCAGACAAAGTCTGGTGGAAGGAAGTCGTCGAGGATCTCCGTGATTCGGCTCATCTGGGTAAACACTTCGACAATCGAGAAACCAATCTCGTTCCATGCAAGGACGCTGATGATGAATGTGAACCCGACTGCGAACGATGAAGGAAGTTTGCTCCAGAAAGAGATGTTTGCGGTGGCCCCGATCACGCCTGAAGCGATGGAAACAGCTACGAACAAGGCGACCGTTAGTTCTTGTTGCTCACCGTCCCTGATCTTGTCGAGAAGCCCAAGAGCAACCGCGGTCAGCAGCACGACATAGGCACCTCCGCCGTAGGCGGCACCTGAAAGCAGTATGGGTATAGGGGTCAGCCCTGGGCTGTTGCGGTACATCACCCAGCCAGCAGCGAGTCCGAACACAGCCACGCCGAGTGCCGCTTGCGCACCAACAGCGGTCGTCACGCCGGTGTCACGAGCAGCAAGGGCAAGATTGAAGAGCGAATACCCCACGGCACCGCCAATCACGAGCACGACAGCGTCAGCTATCGATCGGGTAAGCCGGATCCACCAGAAGAGGCCGAATACCAACGCTCCGACGATTGCTCCCCAGACGGGGCCGGCTGGACCTGAGATCCCTGCGAATCCGAGCAGGATTGTGAATACGACTACTGGACCAACAAAGTCGCGGGAGCGTCGCGGTTCCGGTGGCCGAACCTCGAGGTCCGGCTCGGCGAGCGCTGTCACAAAGCTGCCTCTCCAACGAGGTCGTCAGGGGTAATGGCGCGTCCGTAGATGTCGCGGAAAATGTCGTCGTCGACATTGCTGATTGAACCGTCGAAGGCGACCTCACCGTCCCTGAGGCCGATGAGCCGTTCGCCGTATTGGCGTGCGAGGTCGAGAAAGTGGAGGTTGATGATGGTGGTGATCCCGAGGTCACGGTTGATGCGTTTGAGGTCACGCATCACGATGTGTGAAGTAACAGGGTCGAGCGACGCAACGGGCTCGTCGGCGAGAATGATCTTTGGTTCCTGTGCAAGTGCTCTGGCGATACCTACCCGCTGCTGCTGGCCGCCCGAGAGATCCGAGGCTCGGATATACGTCTTTTCAACGATGCCGACCCGCTCAAGTGACTGAAGGGCGATTTCTTTGTCGTGGGCTGGCCACACACCAAGCATTGAGCGCCACCGCGAAACCTTTGACAACCTCCCCATCAGGACGTTGCTCATGACTGTGGACCGGTTAACGAGGTTGAACGTCTGAAAGATCATTCCGACGTCTGATCGGATTTCCCTTATCTCTCGGTTTGAGGCGCCGACCACCTCGCGGTCCCCGACGCGAACAGACCCTGTCACTGGGACAAGGCCATTCACTGATCTCAGGAGCGTGGATTTACCGGCTCCGGACAAACCAACAACGACGACAAACTCACCCTCCTCGATGGTGAGGTCTACCTCTTTGAGGGCGACGAGGCCCCCAGGGTATGTGACGCTTGCGTTCGTGAAAACAATGCGAGACATGCTGAGAGATCAGGTGGGGGTCCAGAGACCCCCACCTGATGCTTCCCTTCTACTTATCCAAGACCAGAAGCTGCCGCATCGCGCACAACATCGAAGTCTGAGTCGGTCGCTGGACGGATTCCGGTCCAGCCGTAGATCTCGTCGAAGATCAAAATGCCTGCATCTGTGGCTAGGAAAGCCTCAGTTGCGTCGTAGATGGCTTGCTTGAGGTTGTCAGGCAGTTCACCTCTCACAGCAACGACGTCGTTCGGGATCTCCGAAGTCAGGTTGAAGACGATGACCTTCGAACCCACGTCTGGGCTGTCCTTGCGCAGGTTGCGTCGTGCATCATCGAAGGACACGCCGATGTCAAAGTCGCCGGCGTACACGCCAGCAACCGTGTTGTCATGCGATGTGACATAGGTGTACTCGATGTCGTTCTCTAGGTCGATACCGAGTTCCAACAACTGGAGCTGTGGGAACAGTCCGCCGGATGTTGAAGATGCACTGGTGAATGCAATCGTCTTGCCGATGACCTTGTCGAGGCTTGCGTTGCAAGCCGTACCAGGCTCG
>JAQCAA010000156.1 GCA_027728645.1 Actinomycetota bacterium
GGGTGGCGTGACCTCGATCCGGTACCGAACGTCGATCGGAGAAGCAATCGATCGTATTCGTTGGGCGACCAGCGTGCTGGAATCTGCTGGTTTTCCTGACGGGCCAATCGAGCACCTGAACGAGCTCGAGTATTGGCTTTCCGATTTCTCGCCAGACTCGATGGTCGAGCTCGATTACGGACGGGTCTCCACGCTTTTCAAAGCAGGGGATCTGGTCTTCGACGAGAGTGCAAACGATGTCCGCGAGAGTTTGCTCGCCCTCGAATCAGGCGATTTCCCAAAGTCGGGCGACGGCTATCAACGGGTTGCAAGACGCTGGGCGTCACCGCAGTCCTACACGTTCACGAACTAGGCGACGGCTCGGTGACTACCTCGCGACTCGTCCTGATGTTCGGAGCGTGGCTGCTTGCTGCGGGAGCAGTGGCCGTGACCGTGGCGGTGGTCGTGACCGAAATCTTCGTCGTAGTCGGGATGGTAGATCGTTCAGGATCGAGCTATCGGCTGATGCTCAACATTGTGACTGGTGTGACCTTCGTGGCACTCGCAGTAATCCCGTTCGTGTTCAGAAACCGATTCCGCATCGGGTCAGATGAGGGAGCAGACCACGCATGACGATCCGAAGGAACCCGCCCTGGGTCTCGATTGAGGGTGTCCAGCGTGGGTGACCTCTCAATCGAGCGTGATGAGGTCTTCAGGATCAAGACGATCCGCACGCCTGGTCTTCTTGCGAAGGCGCTCGCTGCCGCCGGGGAGCATGGGGCGAACATCGGTGAGATCAATACGATCCACATCGGATCCCATTACAACATCAGGGAAGTTGCGATCATCGCTCCCGATGCCGAAGCGGTTGAACGAATCGCAGCGGCGATGGACGAGATTGACGGAGTCAATGTTCTCCCTGGCAGGATCGACAAGGTTTGGGAGCAACACCAAGGTGGCAAGATTCGGATTGTTCCGAACGCAGTCGTTCTCACCCTCCAAGACATCCGCGAGGTGTACACGCCTGGGGTCGCCAGAGTTGTGGCTGCCATTGCTGAAGACGAGTCTGTTGCCGACACTCTGACATGGCGCGGCAACACGATCGCGATTGTTACCAACGGGACCCGTGTCTTAGGGCTTGGCGATGTCGGTCCTGCTGCCGCGCTCCCCGTCATGGAGGGAAAGTCGCTGTTCTACGCCCAGATGGTTGGAATCAACGCGGTCCCGATCGTTCTGGATACACGAGATACAGACGAGGTTATTGAAACCGTCGTCAGAATCGCGAAGGGTTTCGGTGGAATCCACCTTGAGGACATTTCCACTCCAGAGGTGTACGAAATCGAGAGGGCCCTCGAGGAGCAGCTCAGCATTCCAGTGTTTCACGACGACCAGCACGGAACGGCCGTCGTCGTCGCCGCTGCGGTCATCTCAGCTGCGAGGCTGACGGGGAAATCTCTTTCGGATCTCAATTTCGGACAGATTGGGCTTGGCGCTGCGGGGAGCGCCATAGCGGGTCTCGCATCAGGGCTCGGATTCAAGTCCATTGCTGCCTACGACCCAAGTGAATCGGGCGTGGCGAGGCTGCGCGAGGTTGCGACACCGGGAGTCGATCTTGACGTTGGTACCCACAAGGGACACTTTGATGCCGTTGTTGCGTCCTCTGACGTGTTGATACTGACGACTGGCCAAGCCAGACTTCTGCGGTCAGATCAGGTCCGGAGCGGTCAGATCATTATGGCTCTCACGAATCCGATCGCTGAGATCACCACGAAGGACGCCATGGCCGGAGGTGCCGCCATTGCAGCCGACGGCTCGATCGTCAACAACGTCCTTTCGTATCCGGGACTGTTCAAAGGTGCGCTCGACGCAAGGGCCCCGGCCGTGACAGCGAAGATGAAGCGTGCTGCGGCCTTTGCGATTGCGGCAGCAGCGGGAGTCGATGAACTACTTCCTGACCCACTCGACCAATCGGTGCATCAAGCAGTGGCCAAGGCGGTCGCCGAGGCAGCAGGCCTGAGTTAGATCACATCGTCGTTCTTGCGGGTGCGCGGCGACCAAAGTTCTACCCATATCAAGAACATGAGGATCGCAGTGCCAACCGACACAAAGCTGATCGGCGTCCCAGCCGCCGCAAGCATTGACGCCAGGAGGAGCGCGGCGATCGTCCGGACGATCTTTTGCACGCGCCGGTTTGGAAGGGGATGGTCGAACCTGTCCCCACCTTCGACATAGCCAGGCGTCTCATCCTCCAAGTACGGATCATCGAATTCCATGACAGGAAGGTAGCCGCCCGCTCCCGACCAAAGAACGAGCGGGCGAATCGGCAGTGCGAAAGGCCCCAGCGAAACGCGGCAATGCCTCGGAAGGGTGTCAGGGAGCTTTCGTTTGGCTCCTCGAGGCGCCGGACATGCGGGGGAGGAAGGCGTCGTCAACGTATGATGCGGGCTCTACCGCTTCGGTCTCCTGCGAATGTGGACCACAGAAGGGAAGAGATAGGCAAGTTAGGCGTCGACGTGAGTCGTGTCTCTGTCTGTTCGCGCGGAAGACATCGCGGCACAAACCATGGCGGTACAAACCATTGCCGCGACTTGGTGCCGCGCAGCGA
>JAQCAA010000037.1 GCA_027728645.1 Actinomycetota bacterium
GGGCCAGTGATTTCGGCCAGATGGTATTTGAGCGTTTGGCCAACGACTCCGGCAACCACTCCTGTTGTGTCGAGGATGATGAGGTCTGCTTCGGACCTCGCCTGAGATACGAGCGACGCCACAGCCACGACGTGGGGTAGGACGACGCCATTCGGATCAGTGGAGCCCACAAATCGCATGGCGTCTGGCGTGGCAAGGTCGGTGAAATCTGCCGGATCACGCAGAATCTTCAGCCCGACGCACGCAGCGGACCCAACGGTTGAGGCCGCGATATCTGCATCGATGTATGCGACCGTCCTGCCAGCTTTGACTGACTCGGCCGCCAGGACCTTGGACAGGCTTGTCTTACCGGTGTCGGTGTCTCCGATCACCATCACGACGCCTGTGAGCTGTGCCACTCGCTCAGAAAGGGCTCTGTACATCGCAGCGTTGAGTGTTGTGTCGACGATCTGGTCTCCCGGTTGCGAAGCGAAGTCTACGGCCTGCGAGCGAATCGGCCTCCAACGGCGGCGACCGCAGACCTGTCAGAAGTCCAGGCGGCATACGGCACCCTGAGAACCTGGGCCAGCTCAAGAAGAACAGTGTCGTAGTTCACCCTCCACCCAGCGAAGTCCCTCCACGCCTGATCGCGATCGTGCACGATGTCGACACCGACAGCTTCAAGTGCATCGAGGGCTGTGTCAAATTCGGACCGTTGAATCGAGATCGGATCGGTAGGAAGAGGATCCGGGTCGTAGCGGATCTTGAATGTATCGGCAATACGCCGAAGCGATACGAAGCCGGCGCGAATAGTGAGGTTCGCCGAAACACGCTTTCTGAGGTCCAGATCTGCGACTGACGATGTCCAGATTGAGGCTGCGTCAAGGGCCGTACCCGCAGCGGTTACCCAAGAGCGATCAACATCTGATGACCGAAACCACGGAATGGCTGGATTCGTCGTGTGTGTCTCTTCGAGTTCAGCGAACCATGGCTCCCACTCCTTCCAATGATCGTCAAGTTGATCGAGCCACCCGATGCGGTAGAACCGTTCAAGCAGAGCGACCGCGCTCGGAGGTGTGCCGGCTCTGACATCAAGGAGGGTTACCTGACGTTCTCGCTTCTGAAATGTCGAGTATGTCGAAGGCAAGTATGTGATGAAGAGCGACAGAAGGAGGAGCCCGAGCAAAGCACACGTGAACGCGAGCGCCTGCTGGCCAGCACCGTTTGCTTGTGCGAAGCCCAAGGTCGTAATTGAACTCCCCGCGAGGTGGAAGGCGCCCCTGAGTTTCAAATCCGGATCCGTGGCCCAGAACATGCCAGTAAAAGCCCCAAGCATCAGAACCATCCAAATACCTGGGACGACAAGCAGCCCAACCGGCCCGATCAGAGCGAGAACGCCGTCCTGGTCCCGGTAGCTCTTGCGCAACGACGCGATGCGGGTGAATAACCAAACAACAACGCCGAAAACTCCCCACGACAAGGGCGAGTGAGTCGCACGAGGCAACACAACAGTCCGAATGGCCGTGAGTAGCACCCAGCCGACCACGAGAATTCCGAGAGCAAAGACTGCGATCTCCATGGCGAGAAACCTAGACCGAACGCGACCTCATTGAGACGAGGCCGACGGTATTGGTCGTCGATTCTTGACCAAGACCTCTGCCTCGGAGAACCACGCTGCGAAGAAAGACGATGCCAGCCGGGACATCTCGGGTTCGGCCGCATGAATCTCGGCCTTGAGATCGGCTGCTGACGCGCCAGCGCGATCCAGATCGACCTTCTGGGTCGGATCATCGATCCAGTCGGCTGCCACCTTGCCAGTGACCTCGGGATGAGGTTGGACCGCAACAGCAGATCCGAATCGGAAGGCTTGGGGATACCTTGCCGAAGACGCAATCAATGTCGCACCATCTGGGAGGTCGAATGTGTCCCGATGAAAAAGCAGCGTGCGGGCAGAGGTCAGGGTATCCGCAAGCAGATCATCCGCCACGCGGGGCATGACCCGTGTGAACTCGATCTCTGGTCGTTGTGCGAGGTAGGCGCTGCCTCCGAGTGCGTCAGCAAGCAACTGGCCTCCAAGGCACAGGCCGAGCGTTGGGACACCAGCGGCAACGGCTTCCGTGAGAAACCGCTTCTCCTCTGCAAGGAACGGAAATATGGACTCGTCGTACGCACCCATGCCACCTCCAAGGATCACAATCGCATCAAACTCCTCGAACGGCAGGAGGCGATCGCCTGCGAACAGTGCAACAAGCACGATTTCGTGACCCGCTGCCGATGCTGAATCTTCAAGCCTGCCAATAGGCACCTCAACGTCGTTTTGGAGGACCAGGATCCTCATCCGGCATACGATTCTCGGAGCGATCGACGCATCACCTTGTTCGAGGCCGTTCGCGGAAGTGCGGCGACGGCCACAACATCGTGAATTCTGAACAATGGGTTGAGACGGCTTCGCAGTCGCCCCTGCATCTCTGTGCGGACAGCATCGAGATCCAAGTTGGCTCGCTGGTCTCGCACCACAAACACGACGAGTCGCGCTGGTCCCCCGTCCTGCGGAGCGCTCGCGATTGCTGCAAGCTCCCGTACCCCATCGATGCCGCCGATCGCATCCTCAAGGTCGGCCGAAGACACTTTGATCCCTCCAATGTTCATGGTGTCGTCGACCCTGCCAAGTGCTTGGAGTAAGCCGAACCCGTCTCTCCGAATCTGATCACCGTGTCTGCGAAGAATCGTGCCCGTGTCGGGAACCCCTTCGAAGTACTCGACTTCGTGGTCTCGATTGAGTAGTTCGGTCGAGAGCCCGATTGACGGCGGGACGAGGAAGACCTCTCCGTCGTCCGCGACGGCTCCGTCTTCGTCAAGGATGACGAGGTCCAAGCCCAGTGTCGGACCGGAGAAACGGGAGGGAATGGCTGGGTGCAGTACAGAACCTGCGATGTAGCCGCCTCCAATCTCAGTACCACCGCAGTATTCGATAACAGGGACATCACCTGCGGCATGCATCAGCCACGAGGAATCGTCTGGGCTCGATGCCTCCCCTGTGGACGAAATGGCTTTCACCGATGTCAGGTCACCGCTAGCGAGTGCTCCGGAAGTCCTCCACGCAGCCACGATCGAGGGCACGACACCGAGCATCGTGACCGATGCGCTCTCTACGAACTCAATAAAACCTCGAGTCGTTGGGGCATCTTGGTACAGGGCAATGGTTGCTCCGTTGAGAAGTGAGGCGTAGATGAGCCACGGCCCCATCATCCAACCGAGATTCGTCGGCCAGGCAACGACATCGCCCTCGTGGATGTCCTGGTGAAACCTGCCGTCCATAGCCGCCTTGATGGGCGTGGTTTGGGACCACGGAATCGCCTTGGGATCGCCGGTGGTCCCTGAGGAAAACAGGATGTTCGTGTGGCTCGACGCCGGCTTCATGACCGGAGCGAATGGCGCATCACGAACCAAAAAGTTCGACCATGTCCAATCACCGTCTCGGAGGGTCGTATGGGAACCGGTCTGCACGACGATGCATCGCTGGGCGTCGGCATCGACACACTTTTGGTACATCGGGAGAACCGAGCCGAGCCGGAGCGCTATGTCCTGAGTCACGACAGCAACGGGAGCAGTGATGGCCAGTCTGGTGCTGATCTCGTGCGGAGCGAACGAGTCAGCAATCGAGACAACGACACCGCCTGCCGCAATCGTGCCGAGATACGCAACAACTGCCTCCACCGTCATCGGCATCACGATGGCGATGCGGTCTCCCTGCGCGAACCCAGCCACACGAAACCCCTCGGCAAACGCCGCGATCATGCCCCGGAGCTCTGCGATAGATGTCCTCTCGATCACCCCGCCTGGAGAACCAGTAACCACCGCCACAGCATCGTCTCCATGGTCGAGACATGAGGCAGCGATGTTGAATGCGGCCCCGGGTAGCCAATCGGGATTGGTGACGTCGTCTGAACCTCTTATCGCAACGGGTGGCGTCTCAAAATCGATGGACAGGTCCTCGATCACACCAGCCCAGAAGCCATCTGGATCCGACACCGACCACCGATGCAGTTCAGCAAAGGTCTCGAATCCAGACCTTTGAATCAGCTCAGTGAGATTCGCGTGTTGAACGACATCGGACGTCGGTATCCAGGCTGGACGGGAACTGTTGCTTTGCGTCATCTCACGAGCGAGGCTAGCCCTTGCCGGATAGATGCAACGAACGTCTGACCTTTCGCGTAAGGTGGTGCTTGAGGAAAGGTGAAATCGATGTTCAAAAGAAGGCGGATATTTGCTCTCGCCGTACTTGGTGGGACGACAATGCTCATGGTTGCGGGCATGGCCGCACCAGCGAGTGCCGAGGTGATTCAAACGCTGGCGGGTCCAGCATGTCAGCTGGCGCAGCCGAATAGACCGCTCATAAGCGTCGAAACTCCGCTGCCGTGTTAGCGCGAACCGGATGAGCGGGCGCACCGAGTTGATCGGAAGCAAGGCGCACGTGGCTTACACGATCGTCGTGTTCATCGTGCTGGCATCGCTCGACAACGCTGCCATTGCCTTGATCCCATCAATGGTTCCAGAACTACGCGACACCTTCGGTGTCGGGACCGTAGCCATTGGAATGCTGACCGCTGCACAGGTCATCGTGACAGCTGTCACCGCCGTCGGTTGGGGGTACCTTGCCGACTCCGGATCGCGAAAGAGGCTGCTGCTCTGGGGGACGCTGATCTGGGTCGGCGCAATGCTGTGGGCGGGCTACACCGACTCCTACTGGATGCTCTTCGCAAGCCAGGTGGTCGCAGGCATCGGTCTCGGTTCAATTGCCTCCGTTGGATTTTCGGTGATTTCGGACTTTGTCGCTCCCAAACGGCGAGGACTCGCCATGTCGTTCTGGGGGCTTTCACAGGGAATTGGAACGCTTGTCGGAAGTCTCTTGGCAAGCCAAGCTGGGGCTAGCGACCATGCACCGCCCTTCTTCATCCTCGCTGGAGCCGGACTGCTGTTTGGTCTGCTCTTCGTCACAACCTTCGACCCACCTCGTGGCTTCAAGGAACCTGAACTCGCCGCGCTCCACGCTTCAGAAGAGGCCTACGAGCACACGATCGCCCGAGACCAGTTGCCCCAGATCGCAGCGGTCAAAACGAACCGCTGGCTCGTTCTCCAAGGGCTCACTGCTCAGGTTGCATACGGGTCGCTCATCTGGGTGCCTCTTCTGTATCAGGAGAAGGTCATCGCCCAGGTGTATTCGGATGTAACAGGACAGAAGGTCGGCGGTCTGTTTGCAGCGATGTTCACGGTCGGGGCTCTTTTCTCGATCTTGGCCGGTCACGTCGGAGACCGTTGGCAGCGCCGCAACCTTGGGGGTCGGGCCTATGTATCGGCCATCGGAATTCTTGGTGCGATTCCCTTCTTCCTCATCTTCTTTTGGATTCCTCTGAACGGTCTCGATGTCACCGAGGGTGCCTCGACCATCACCTACCTAGGGGAGATCTTCACGGCATTGTTCACAAACCCTTGGGTGGCCGGAGCGTTCCTGTCGGCGCTCATCGCCCTTGCCCTCACATCCGCAGACTCCCCGAATTGGTTCGCTCTGATCTCAGATGTCAACCTGCCAGAACACCGCGGCACCGTGTTCGGTGTCGGCACCCTTGTGAACGGCATGGGGCGAGGAGTAGGAACAGCCCTCACGACAGTTGCCGCGCAGACGCTACAAAAGTCCCTAGCTCCCCCGCTCAATCTCGCACTCAGCCTGAGCGTTTTCCAGTTGTTCTTCCTCCCGACTGGATGGTGCTATTGGAAAGCAGCGCAAACGGCACCGGAAGATATCACCGCGGTTCGATCAACGTTGGCATCGCGAGCACCCTCGAGCGACCAACACCAGAAACGCATCTGAGGACTCTGTTCGCGAAAACATCATCGAGTCGCGAAAACTGCTCACCGCCTGGCCTTGCGTTGGCCATGCAAGGCGGGCTAGAACTAGTGCTCTTCCCCCGCACCACGGCGATTATCGGCGTGTATGCGGAGATGTTTGACGAATGACACTTTCGTAATTACACTCGTGCAACCACACCCAACATGTGGGGGGTGTCCGCGCTCATCGGACCCTACATGTTGTGTTTGTGGACAAGTCTGTGGATAAAGGTCACCATTGTGACCCCGGTTGAGGAGAACTGTTTATGCCCAAGGGCCTGAGGATCGAGCGTCGTTTCACTACCGAAGGCGAAAGCCCGTACGACAGCGTCAGCTGGTCGCGACGCGACTCTCGCATCGCAAACCCCGATGGGTCGGTCGTATTTGAAATGAAAGACGCAGAGATTCCGTCTGCTTGGTCACAGGTCGCCGCCGACATCATGGTCTCGAAGTACTTCAGGAAGGCCGGCGTCCCCCAGATCGATCACGACGGGATAGCAATTCTCAACGATGACGGCACTCCCGTTCTTGGTCCAGAGCAGTCGGCACGGCAGATCATCGACAGACTCGCAGCGACATGGCGCTGGTGGGGTGAAGAGAACGGCTACTTCGAGTCAGCGAATGACGCTCAGGTCTTCGAAGACGAGATTGCCTTCATGCTTCTCAATCAAATGGCTGCGCCAAACTCCCCGCAGTGGTTCAACACGGGTCTCCACCACCGCTACGGGATTACCGGGCCGGAACAGGGCTTCTGGTTCGTAGACCCTGAAACCGAGGAGCTCACCGCTGCGCCAGACTCGTACAGCCGCCCCTCCCCTCATGCATGCTTTATCCAGTCGGTCGATGACGACCTTGTCAACGCAGGCGGAATCATGGACCTGTGGGTGCGGGAGGCCAGACTGTTCAAGTTTGGATCGGGTACCGGAACGAACTTCTCCAATCTCAGAGGAGAAGGCGAACCTCTATCCGGTGGAGGAAAGTCGTCGGGACTGATGTCATTCTTGAAGGTCGGAGATCGCGCCGCCGGTGCAATCAAGTCAGGTGGAACAACCAGGCGTGCGGCCAAGATGGTCATCCTCGACGTTGATCATCCAGACATCGAAACATTCGTTTCTTGGAAGGCCAAGGAAGAGGAGAAGGTCAAGGCGCTTATCGCAGCTGGGTATCCGTCAGACTTCAACGGTGAGGCCTATGCAACGGTCTCTGGCCAGAACTCGAACAACTCGGTGCGCATGACGAACGACTTCCTCGAAGCAGTCGTCGACGACAAGGACTGGCACCTCACCCGCCGAACCGATGGCGAGACTATGAAGACCGTCAAGGCCCGAGACCTGTGGCGACAGATCGCTGAGGCTGCGTGGGCGTCTGCCGATCCTGGCGTGCAGTTCCACACGACAATCAACGAGTGGCACACGTCGCCAGCAGGCGGAGACATCCGAGGTTCGAACCCGTGCTCTGAGTACATGTTCCTCGACAACACGGCGTGCAACCTCGCATCGCTCAACCTCGGCACCTTCTACGACGATGCGACCGGCATCTTTGCTCTTGAGGACTACAAGTACGCGATCAGGCTCTGGACTACCGTTCTTGAGATCTCGGTCACGATGGCGCAGTTCCCATCGGAAGAGATCGCACGAGGTTCGTACGACTACCGCACGCTTGGCCTCGGATACGCAAATCTTGGCTCAGTTCTGATGCGGATGGGCGTTGCCTATGACTCTGACGAGGCGCGCGCAATCGCAGGGGCCCTCACAGCGATTCTCACGGGATACGCGTATGCCACCTCAGCAGAAATGGCTTCCGTCGTTGGACCCTTCCCCAAGTACCACGAGAACGCGGATTCGATGATGCGTGTCATCAAGAACCACAGACGAGCCGCATACGGGTCTGATCAGTTCGAGTACGACACCATCGGACACACCGTTGTCGGCGTGGACCAGAGGGTGTGCCCTCCTTCCATGCTTGAGATGGCACACGATGCGTGGGACAGAGCATTGGAGGTCGGTCAGGAGCACGGATACCGCAATGCCCAGACAACCGTTCTCGCACCTACGGGCACGATTGGGCTGCTCATGGACTGTGACACAACCGGCGTCGAGCCGGACTTTGCACTGGTCAAGTTCAAGAAGCTTGCAGGTGGCGGGTACTTCAAGATCGCAAACCAGTCCATCACTCCTGCGCTGAACAAGCTCGGCTACACAGAGAGCGAGGTTGAGGAAATCATCGATTACGTCGTCGGCACGATGGCGCTCGAGACTTCACCTCACATCAACACCAGGACACTTCTGGCTCGCGGCTTCTCGAAATCGGACATCGCAAAGATCGAAGAGATTCTTCCAGGGGTATTCGCACTCGGATTTGCATTCAATCAATGGACGCTCGGCGAGGAAACGATGCAACGTCTCGGCTTCACGGCCGACGAATACAACGGTCTCGGCTTCAACATGCTTGCAGCCCTTGGGTTCACCCAGAATGAGGTTGACGAGGCAAACGACATCATCTGCGGTCGCCAGACCATCGAAGGCGCTCCTGCTCTCAAGCACGATCACCTCGTGGTATTCGACACTGCAAACAAGAACGGGAAGATCGGCAAGCGGTACATCCATCACACGGGACACATCCGCATGATGGCAGCGGCGCAACCCTTCATCACAGGTGCGATTTCCAAGACGATAAACATGCCAAATGAGGCAACGATCGAGGACATCGAGGAGTCGTACCACCTTTCGTGGAAACTCGGTCTCAAGTCGATGGCGCTCTACCGCGACGGTTCGAAGGCGTCCCAGCCGCTGTCAGCGACTTCCGACGAAGGCACGGGAGACGATGAGCCTGAGGCGCTCACGGATGCCATCAACCGAGAGATCGACATATACGCTGGGTTGTTCCAGCCAGGAATCTCACCCACCCAAGCGTACGACTCTGTGCCCCGTCCGCGGTTCCTGCTTCCTGCCCGTCGCAACGGCTACACGCAAGAGGCTCGCGTTGGCGGCCACAAGGTATTCCTTCGCACAGGCGAGTACGAGGATGGGACGCTGGGCGAGGTTTTTGTGGACCTCGCAAAGGAAGGCGCAACGCTTCGTGGGATCCTGAGTTGCTTTGCAATCGCTGTTAGCAAAGGACTCCAATACGGGGTACCACTCGAGGAATATGTCGACACGTTCACGTTCCAGACCTTTGAGCCCCGTGGCATGGTCGAAGGACATCCGAACATCAAGATGTCGAACTCGATCGTTGACTATGTGTTCCGGGCCCTTGGTGTGGAGTACCTCAAACGAGATGAGCTCGCGCAGGTGCCACCGGATCGAGCTGGCGATCTTCCAGAGCCCCCTTCTGGTCTTGCCGTCGATGCCGGCCTGCAGCTCGATCTAACCGAAGCTGCGATGGAAGCAGACATTGAGGCACAGGTTCAAGCAGCGATCTTCGCTGACGCTGTGATGAAAGCCAGTACCGCGACCCATACGACCGAACCGATTGCTTTCACACCAGCAGCGAGAGTCGCGGTCAGCACGGCACCCACGTCAGCCAGTGCGGTTGCCATGTCTGCAGGAGCGGTGCAGACCGCAGGTATCCAGTCTGTGCTCGCAGACAAGATGGGCGACGCACCACTGTGCGACACCTGCGGTCACATCACCGTGAGGAACGGCTCGTGTTACCGCTGTCTCAACTGCGGAGACTCCAAAGGCTGTAGCTGACCTGTTCTGGCTCTGTCGAAACCGGAGCGAAACCGGAGCGAAACCGGAGCGAAAACGTCTCCCGCCCGTGATGAGCCGGGGGACGTTTTCGCGGTCGGACCGCGAGCCTCTGTCGAGACGAATCGGCGACTCGCCGCTCCGCGAGCAGCCGCTGTCGAGAGCGACAACTCGCTCCACGAGGGAGTTGTCGCATCTTCTCTCGGACTTGGGTTCAAAAGCAACCAAGCGATCCGGTCGACATCCTTGGCTAAAGGAAACCGATGCCTAGGGTTGGTGCATGCACCGGCCGTACGCCGAAGGAAGCATTTGATGACTGGGTTCTCATCACGCAAGACACTGGCTGTGATCGCTCTCCTCGTGGTCGCTGTCTTTGGCCTGCCCAGCGTGGCATCCGCGCAGACACAGGGAGACGTCGATCAGGCTGAGGCGGAGTTGAGACGTGCCGAAGCCAGGGAGTCGGACGCTTTCAAGAAGTGGGACGTGGCAAAGGCTGCTCTGGACACGGCCATTGCCGAGTTCACCGACATCAACGCTCAACGCGAGGACTTGTCGGTGAGGATCGCCAAACTCGAAGAGGTCATCGCAGCTCAAGAGGCTCACGCCGCTGATGCCGACGCCAAAGCCAAGAATCTGGTCATCGACGCTTACACCAACGGGGGGTCAGGAGGCGTCGAGACTGCGTTCTCCCTCGGTTCGATTCAAGAGATCTTGATTTCCCAGGCCCTTCTCGACGAAGCTGCCGTGCGAGGGCTTTCGGACCTCGATCAACTCACTGCCGTAAATCGAGAAGTCGACAGGCTCAGAATCAACCTCTCAGACCAGGAAGCAGATGCGCTCATCCTCGAGGCCGCATCAGAAGCAAAACTCGGAGAGGTCTCAATCCTCTACGCAGCCGCCGACGCAGCGTATGACGAGGCAACAGGCGATGTCAGAGAGGCTATTGACGCCGCCAGATCAGAGCGGCGCGCTTTCGACATTGCAGAGTCAGCCCGCAAGGCTGCAGAGGCTGCCGCAGCCTTCACCGCCGCAAACGGAGCGGCCGCAGGACTTGCGCCTGGAACCATCCCAGGGTTTGTGTGCCCTGTCCAAGGTGGATCAGCGTTCATCAACTCGTGGGGATATCCGAGATCCGGCGGGACAAGAACCCACAAGGGAACTGATATGTACTCGTCCAGCGGATACGGACACCCACTTGTCGCGGTCCAAGACGGCTACATCAGGAAAAAGACAGTGAACCTCGGTGGCATTGTTGTCTACCTGTACGACGACGCCGGCTACCGCTACTACTACGCACACCTCCAAGGATATCCAGCGGGCCTCGACGAAGGACAGAGGGTCAGCAAGGGCCAGGTCATCGGCTTCATGGGCTCATCTGGGAATGCAGGAAGCCCCCACCTCCACTTTCAGCTACACCCCGGGGGCGGCGCTGCGGTGAATCCGTACCCGACCGTGCGCGAGGCTTGCTGACCAGACACGCCTGCGCTTCATCGTTTAACCTCTGAACAAGGAACAAGGAGATGGCGTGACAGACCACGCAGATGGCAGGGGCCAGGGACCTGAGCAGCCGCAAAAGCTTCCGGTTGGGCTCATTGTCGCCAGCGCGTTGGCGGCCGTTCTGGTCATCTTCATGTTCTCCAACAACCACAGGGCACCAATCACGTTCCTTGGGTTCGATACCGCGACGCCGTTGTGGCTCATCATCTTCGGCTCGATGCTCGTTGGCATCGTCATCGGATGGCTAGGGTCATCGCTACGACGCAGGGCCAAGCGTAGGAACCTTCAGAACTGAGCCAGGGGCTCGATCTGATCCTTGACTTGGTTCAGCCCTGCCTCCACGGCAGCATCGAAGCCTTCCACCCGTTCGTCTTCCCACGATGGCCTTCGGCGTCGACAGCCCCCTCGAAGCCGGCCCCAACGTTGTAGGCCTCGTCATAACCCGCAGCAGTCGCGAGGATCGCGGCTGCTCTAGATCTGGCCCCTGACCGGCATAGAAAGTACACGGGCATGGAGGCATCGACGCCTGCAGCCTTGAGGTGCTCGACAAACTGATCATTCGGGGCACCGGGCGGCTGGGTCTGCCATTCAACGACGACGAGGCGCTTTCCAATCGCGGATAGATCGGGTGTTCCTACGAAGACAAGTTCGGGTTGTGTCCTCACGTCAACGAGGACAGCATCCGGATTGACTCTCAATGCATCGAACGCCTCCTGAGGCGTGACATCTCCTGCATACATCTGTTGTTCCTTCCAGGTTGGTCTCGTCCAGGCTCGGGAAGCTGGCAGTCAGCTGTTTCATATCTCGCCCGGCAGTAAACCCGCGTTCACCAGAGGATTCGACGGGCGCCATAAAGATACTGCTCGAGCGCCTGACTCAAGGACAGTGGATGCATTTGTATGCTCTCGATCATGACCACATCAGATGAAACGCCAGATCCAGACGAGATTCAGGACGAAGAGATCACTGGTGAGCTTGAACCTATTGGCGAAAGCCAGCCTTCGACGGAACCGACGACGACCCCACAATCCCTGACGACTCAGTCGAGAGGGCTCGCTCGACTCGTTGCAAAGGGCGTGCTGGCCGCGGCGGTCTTGTTCATTCTCGGGGCAAACCCCAACAACAGCCTCAAAGTCCAGGACATCGCAGCGTTTGTCCTGATCGTATTCGGCGCCATCGAATTGCTGGGCGTGGTGCGACTCAAACAGACCTACGGTCGCTACATCCAGCCAGTCGCAGCGATCGCTGCCGGCACGACAATCTTCGTCTGGCCGAATGAAACGCTTTACATTGTCGGCGTGCTGCTTGGAGCATTGGTTGTGCTGCGAGGAGCTGTCGATGTGTGGAGCGCCATCCGACGGTGGCATGAGCACGGTGCAAACACTTGGGTATTCGTTCGAGGTCTGATACTCGTCGCCCTTGGAGTCCTCGTGCTCCTTGTGCCATCGTCCGCAGTCACCGTCGCTGTTGTCGGTGGGTCGATACTCCTCATTTCGAGGGCGGTAATCGGTGTCTGGTTCGCCCTAGCGAGCACAGACGCTGCTCCAGAGATTCAGCCGACTGACACATATGCCGTGATGACCTACACACTCTCCAGGCGAGAGCTCAGCGCAGACCAGATCGAACACATTGAAAACAACCTATTCCTTCACAGAGGCGACGCCAAAGGAAGGATCGCCCGATTCTTCATCTTCATGCTGCTCGCGACCGCAATTGCAACCTTCGGGATCGCATCGGACTCCACCGCCGTAGTTATCGGCGCAATGCTCCTTGCGCCGCTCATGACGCCGATACTCGGGGTCTCGGCAGGCCTCATCAACGGCCGGTCCCGATCTGCTGGAATCGCTGCGGCGGTCGTGGTCGCGGGTTCGGTTGCGTCGGTGGCACTCGCCTGGGCCCTTAGTGCCATCATCCCTGACCTCGCAGCAGTCATAGCCAATGGCCAGGTGACCTCACGCACAGCGCCCTCACTCCTTGATCTTGCGATCGCCATTGCCGCTGGTGCTGCAGGTGCCTATGGCGTCTCACGTGCGGAGACATCGGACGCCCTTCCTGGCGTTGCCGTTGCAATCGCTCTTGTGCCGCCACTCGCCGTGATTGGCGTGACTCTGTACGCAGGCGATTTCACGCAGGCCGCCGGTGCCACACTTCTATTTCTCACAAACCTCTTCTCAATTGTGCTCATGGCCGGGATCGTGTTTCTTCTGGTTGGCTATGGCTCATGGAGCAGGCTGTACTACAGACGGAACCGGATTCGAACCTCCTTTGCGATCGTCGTCCTCGCGGTGATCATCATTTCAATGCCTCTCGCACTGACAGCCCAGCGCCTGGTGGGAGCGGCGAACGACGAGCGCAATGCCTCAGACGCTGTCAACACTTGGCTCGAAGAGGAGTTCCCCGATGACATCGAGATGCCGCTTCACATAAGCAACATCGAGATAGACGACGACACTGTGACGGTCCACCTCGTTGGCTGGGAGGAGCCTCCCACTTCGGCGCGCCTGTCCGACATCGTATCCGAGTCGATTGGAAGGCCGATGGCCGCGAGCGTGCGCTGGATTGAAGAGCGAATCGAACTGAGTTCGTAGAAGCGGTGGGAGCTTTGTGCTCCCCGAAACACCGAACTTGGGGAATAAGCAAAGGAATCCACTGTTGATACTCTTGAGGTCGTTCGATAAAGTTCGAACGCGGCTATATTATCGGAACGCGCCGAAGAGGATTTCATGAAGATCATGGACTACACAACTGAGCGGAAGCCGGAAGTCGAGGTTTCCGTGACCTACCACTCAGTGGTCGATCTACTGCTGTCCCTTTGGGTGCGGGCGAACAGCGAGTGCGGCGAGCCGATCTCCGATCTCGATGTCGATGCGACATTCTTCGAGGACGTATTTGCGAACCTCTCCCCTACAACGGAGAAGGCGCTCGAAGACATGCCATCCGGAGAAACCTGGATTGCTCTGCTGAGCCTCGTGCCGCTCTCAGGTGAGGGCGGGTCCGTGCAGGACTTCATCGACTTTCTTTCGACCCACGACGCGGTTGATCTCCGATCGCGGTTGATCTGGCTCTATCAGGAAGTCGACGAATCGAAGGCAAGAATTGCAGCCGATGCAGCGGCTGGCAGGCCGGGTGCAGTCGATCTGCTCCTAGATCTTGACTCGTTCTCGAACCCAAAGACAAAACTCTGGCGTGAAACACTGCGTTTCATCCTCGGCCTCGAACCTGAGGAGTCGAGGCAGCTTCTGGTCGATGTCGTTGCTGACGTCCAGGCTTCAGGGTTTCACACCTATGAGAAGGACTTTCGCGAATATCTCGAAACAGATTTCAAGGCGAAGACATCAATGGGAAAGCGGCTTTCTGCCGAGCGACTCATCGAAATCGCTACCAACGGGATCTCTGTCGCTGATAAGCATCTCGACACCCCGGTCGTGCTCATGCCAACCGTGGTCGCGAGACCGTGGGTTGTGCTCGCCGAGTCTCCGAGCATGTTCATCATGGGTTATCCGGTTTCGGATAGGACTCTGGCATCGGATCCTGAAGCGCCACCACTGTGGCTTGTGAAGCTGCACAAGGCGCTTGGCGACGAACGACGGCTGAAGATCCTCAGAAGACTTGCCCAGGGCGACGCCAGTCTCGCCGAGTTGACCACCGAAGTTGACATCGCAAAGTCGACGTTGCACCACCACATGATGCTGTTGAGAGCGGCAGGGCTCATCAAGGTTCATGTGGGCCAAGACAAGCTCTACTCACTCAGGGACGAAACCCTCCCAGAGGCCGCGACGTACTTGAACGACTACATCCACAAAACAACCGAACTACGAGAGGAAATGGCATGAACGCCTATTTCATGACGAACAACTACCTCGATGCGCGCATGGCAGACACAAGGGTGCATATGCACGATGCAATGACGCCGCCCGAACCATCGAGAAGAATCCGCAGAGCACTCGGCCTAACACTGGTGAGAGTCGGCGAATCGATCCTGCCGGACAAGTCGAAGCTTGAGAAGGAAGCAGTGACGGCCCGGAAGGGCATCAAGACTGCGGCGTAAGCCGGCAGAACAACCAAGAAGAGCCCGACCCTCCGATCGGGCTCTTCTTGCGTTTAGACCGACCTGAGAACCGCGAGCCGGCAATCCCCCTGCATCGCTCGTCCCTCACTCTGCCGTCCCCCTTGAAAGGGGGACAGAACCGTCTCTCGGTCCTCCCTTCACGCAGGACAAGCGAGCCTCGCGAGCCAGAGCCCAATTCTTCGGTCCTCCCTTGAGGGAGGACGGGCGAGACTGCGAGCCAGGAGGGTGGCACGCACAGGCCACCTGCGAACCGCGAACAGGCAATCCCCCTGCATCGCTCGTCCCTCACTCTGCCGTCCAAATTGAATGGGACCGACCCATTCAATGGCCCATCACGTGCCCTCGAGCCGCGTTAGCCTTCCACGGAACGCTCACGGAAGGTTGAACAATGGCTGCGGCTATCACGGTCAAGGATGCGGCAAAGCGGTATGGGCAAGGCGATGCAGTCGTCACTGCGCTCGCCGGTATCACCGCCGAATTCGAAGCTGGCAAATTCACGGCGATAATGGGTCCGTCCGGTTCAGGCAAATCGACTTTGCTTCACTGCCTCGCAGGCCTCGACACTCTTGACGAAGGCGGGATTTTTCTAGGAGACATTCCTCTGAGCGAGCTATCCGATAAGGACCTCACCCTCGTACGCCGGGAAAAGGTCGGATTCATCTTCCAGGCGTTCAATCTCATTCCGACCCTCAATGCGCGCGAGAACATCCTCCTCCCGCTGTCCATTGCGGGCGAATCTGCCGACGACGCCTGGTATCAGGAAGTCGTCGACGCCGTCGGGCTTGGCGACCGCCTTACGCATCGGCCGTCCGAGCTATCTGGCGGCCAGCAGCAACGAGTTGCGGCTGCTCGAGCCCTGGTTTCTCGGCCTGAGATCGTGTTTGCAGACGAGCCAAGTGGCAACCTCGATTCGAAATCGGGTGAAGAACTTCTTGAGTTCATGCGTACCGCCGTCGACAAATTTGGACAGACGATTGTCATGGTGACACACGACGCTTCCGCTGCGTCACACGCCGACAGGGTGATCTTTCTCGACGACGGAAAGATCGTCGCTGAGATTCTTGATCCCACGACGGACAGCATCCTCGACAAGATGAAACAGCTCGGAGACTGACGTGCTGAAAGTCGCTTGGTCCTCGGTCAGGGCAAACAAGGTTCGTCTTCTTCTGACATCATTTTCGATTGTCATCGGCGTCGCCTTCGTGGCAGGCTCGTTCGTTTTCACCGACACCATCAACACCCGATTCGATCGTCTTTTTGCCGATATTTCAGCCGGCGTGGATGTCTACGTTCAGCCTGTCGCCCCTGAATTCGGGAATGATTTTGGGCAGGTACAGGTGTCAATGCCCGAAGACGTTCTCGACACCGTGCTCGGTGTTGACGGTGTTGATGTTGCAGAGGCTGGCGTTGGGGGCGTAGCTCAACTCATCGACAGCGAAGGTGCAGTGATTGGGGGGTTTGGACCACCAACACTCGGCTTCTCATGGTCGCAGGACCC
>JAQCAA010000038.1 GCA_027728645.1 Actinomycetota bacterium
GGTCCGCTCGCTGTGTGCGTCCATGGGCTCGAAGGCTCTGCGTATAACTGGCGTCCGATCGCCAAGCGATTGGCAAAGACACACACGGTTGTCGCACCAGACCTCAGCGGGTTCGGACATACTGATCCAGGTGACCGGCCGGTAACCGTGGACTACAACGCAGAACTCGTGGCAGGAGTCATCAGGCACTACGGAGCCCCAGCGCTCGTGTTCGGGAACTCGATGGGAGGTCTGGTTTCGATGATCACCGCAGCGACCGAACCCGACCTCGTTCAGGGGCTGGTCCTCATCGACCCGGCCGGACCGGTCGCGTCGTGGCGCCACATCAAGCCAAGGACAACAGTCATGCTCGGTGCACCACTTCTTCCAGGCATCGGCAGCACCGTTGTCGACGCATACCGGGCCTCAAGAACGGCGGAGGAGGGCGTAGCTGAGTCATACAAGTTCGTGACTGCGGACCCGACAACTGTCTCAGATGAGGCGTACAAGGACGCGCTCGAGATAGCGCACCTCCGAAGGGAGCAGCCATGGGCGACACGATCATTCATCCAAGCCACACGCTCCATCGCAAGATATGTATTGCGGCGCGGCACCTACCGCAGGCTGATCCACAGGGTCGCTCAGCCGACGCTTCTCGTGCATGGCACTGTCGATGCCGTCGTTGGCGTTGGTACGGCGAAATGGATTGCAAACGAACGTCCGGACTGGGCTGTTGCCTATATGAAGGATCTCGGCCACATCCCAATGGTCGAGTCACCAGAGACGTTCATGGATATCTACGACCTTTGGGCAGGCGCTGCTGCCATATCGCCACATTCGCCCTGAAAGCCTCCGCCGCTCACCGAGAGTCCTCGGTCGACGGCGAGCACAGATCTGGCCGGTACCGTTACCGCAATGCACGAACGATACCTCGCAGCCACGCTTGCGCTTGCCGTCGTGGTCGGTGCCTGCACTGCAGCCCAAGGTTCACCTCTCCCTGGGCCAACGGGCGCGCCTCCGGGTCCCGTGACGACACTTGGTCCTGCCCCAACGACAACGTCCACAACGGTGATGGACACCACGACGTCAACAGTTGAACGCCTTCCACCAGAACCCGTGAAGACTCGACTCATCGTTAGCGGCACCGGAGACGTCAACCTCGATCCGCTGTTCGTGAGGACGTTTCCCCAGACCGGGTATGAAGATGCCTGGACGGGTCTGTTTGGGGCGTTCCTCGCTGACGATCTCACCGTGGTCAACCTCGAATGTTCTCCCTCGAAGCTCGGGACACCGTGGGTCAAGCCGTGGAACTTCCGATGTGACCCAGAGGCGCTTCCATCGATGGCAGCCGCTGGCGTGGACATCGCAAACCTCGCAAACAACCACGGAATGGACTTCGGCTTCGAGGCCATGCTGGACGGGCGCCAGAACCTTCTCAACGTCGGTATCGAGCCTGTCGGTACCGGGGCCGACAGAACGCAGGCGTATGCGCCTGTTGTTCGAGAGATCAACGGATGGACGATCGCTGTTGTTGGCAGCGGCGGGGTCAATCCTGAAACAGGAAGTTGGATCGCTACGGACGACCGCCCAGGAATGACAAGCGGCGACGACACGGAGTCCATCGCTGAGGCGATCAGGGAGGCAAAGAAGTACGCAGATCTCGTGCTCGTCACGGCCCACTGGGGCAAGAACGGAGAGGCAACACCCCAAAGATTCGAGATCGGTCAGGCAGAGGCATGGATTGACGCCGGAGCAGACGGAATCTTCGGTCATCACCAACACATCCTCCAGCCCCTCGTCTGGTACAAGGGAAGGCCGATAGCATTAGGACTAGGGAACTTCGTCTGGCAGGCATTCCCTGCAGCAGCAAAAAGGACGGCCATCGCGCAGTTCGTGTTCGAGCCAGACGGACGGGTGTTCGCCTGCCTGGTACCGGTGGTCATCGAACGCACCGGCCATCCCGTGGTTCAGAACCCCGAGGCCCGAGTATGCGGTTCAGGGACCGCACGTTGATGCATCACGAACGCTCAGCAGAACACCCTCGTCACCTCGCACCTACAATCGGGGTATGGCAACCATCATCGCTGTGGCAAACCAAAAGGGTGGCGTCGCAAAAACGACGACGGTTCACTCCCTCGCCGAAGCCCTGAGCGACCTAGGGAAAAGAGTCCTGATGGTCGACCTTGACCCTCAGGCTTGCCTCACATACGCAACCGGCACAGATCCCGAAAGTCTCCGCTCGACGATTCACGATGTGTTCATGGGCCGTGCATCAATTTCCGACGTCAT
The DNA here is from genome assembly GCA_027728645.1 of Actinomycetota bacterium. GTDB lineage: Bacteria > Actinomycetota > Acidimicrobiia > Spongiisociales > UBA5794 > UBA5794. The sequence goes on from JAQCAA010000038.1 coordinate 2,269, forward strand.
CATCCGTCGCGGCGATGCACCCGATCTCGCTCCTTCCTCGATCGACCTTGCCGGTTCAGAGATTCACCTCCTCACCAAGACCGGAAGAGAGTTTGTCCTGAAACGGGCGATGAAGGACATTTCCGATGACTACGACATCGTGTTGGTCGACTGCGGTCCCTCACTCGGCATTCTTACCGTGAACGCTCTCACCGCTGCCGACACCGTTCTCATCCCCTTCCAGGCCGAAACGCTCAGCGACAGGGGCGTCGGCCAACTGCTCGAAACCATCGGCGATGTGCAGGGCTACACGAACGAGGATCTCAGCGTCCTAGGAGGCGTGGCAACCATGTTCGATACGAGGACACGACTCGGCAAGAAGGTGCTTGCAGATGTTCGCGAAATCCACGGTCTCAACGTGATCGAGCCCCCAATCCCTCGATCGGTCCGAGTGGCTGAGGCACCTGGCGAAGGAATTTCCGTTCTCACTCATGCAAAGCACTCACGCCCGGCCGAGGCGTACCGCGAACTGGCAACAAACCTCGTGGAACTGCTGTGACCGGTCGCAAGGACCCAGAGGGGAAGCGAGCCCTGTTCGAAGCACCTCCCATCGAGATCGACGATCCAATCAAGGATGATCCTCTCGTTGGAAGGAAGACCGACGACAGCCACGAGGCTCTCTATTCTGCGGGCCACCACGAGAAGGGCACGATCGTCATCACGTGCTCGCGATGTGACGTCCGCTCGAGAATTTCGCTCATCGAGTCCGTCGTTCGGATCCTGTCAATCTCAGTTTGGCTCCCTGGCCGTCCGTACAGCCGGTGGATCCAATGCCCAGCGTGCCAAACCCGCTCGTGGTGCAAGATCGACTGGACCGGCTGAGCGGCGCCTTGCGCCTTGCGCCTTGCGCCTACCGAACCTTCTTTCCGTCCTCCCTCAAGAAGGAGTCGGCCTTTCGGCAGGGGGTGGACGGTAGGCGGTAGACGGTAAACGGTAAACGCCTATCCCATGAAGCGATCTCGATCCACAACCACCCTTACGTGCGAACCTTCCGCCACAAGTGTGTTGCCCTCAGTAACTTTCACGGCGATCGTGATTCGGCCGTTCCGAACGTCCTCGACAACGGCCTCAGCACGAACGGTTGCTCCAACCTTGGTCGGGGAGAGGTGTCGAATCATGACCTTCGTCCCCACCGTGGTCGACTCCTGCTCGATTTGTGCTCCAATCGCAGCGATGGAAGCCTGCTCAATGAGAGCTACAACTTTTGGGGTACCAAGAACGGGGACATCGCCCGAACCAAGCGCAATCGCAGTGGAGGCTTCGTCTACGACGAACTCGATAATGCCGGTGGAGTTGACGTCTATCACCCCGCAAGAATACGCACTCCTACGGGGTCCTTGGGTACCGTGGCACGTATGAACGAGTTTGACCTCACAAGCAGCGGAGACGTTTGGACCATCACCATGCGCGGCGGAGAGAACCAGATCAACGCCTATGCAATCAGCGAATGGAACAGGAGTCTTGATCGTGTCGAACACAACGGTTCTGGTCAGGTCCTCGTTGTAACCGGAGCCGACAAGTATTGGTCAACCGGTATCGACCTCGATGAATATTCGAGGCAGAGCCACCTCGAGAAGCAGGCCTTCATGGCGAGGGTTGATGCTCTGCTTGTTCGCATTCTCACTGCACCGTTCGTCACCATCGCAGCGATCAACGGGCACGTATACGCCGGTGGAGCACTGCTAGCGCTCGCGTTCGACTTTCGCATAATGCGTGAGGACCATGGCTTCTTCTGTCTTCCATCGGTCGACGTCGAAATCCCATTCACATTGGGCATGGCAGTCTTGGTTTCAGACAAGATTCCCCAGCCGGCTGCACAGGACCTCGTGGTAAGCGGCAGACAAATCGGTGGTAGCGAGGCACAGCGACTCGGCATCGTAAACGAGGCAGTTTCCGCCGATCGGGTCCTAGCTCGATCGCACGAATTTGGTGCAACTCTCACTGGAAAGGACGCCAAGACTCTTGGAACAATCAAGAGGCGTCTCTATCCCCTTTCCGTCGGGCATCTGTCCCGGTCCATATGATCCACCCTGTGGACCGGGCAGCAGCCACTGTGGTTGGCAAGGGTCCGAGCAGGCTTCGATTCTTTGCAGACGGATGGGGCGATCCGGACCTTTTGGTACCACCTGACGTCTCCATCGGTCCTTCTCCACCGATCACCCCGAGCTGGGTATCTAGGGAAACCGACGACTCAGGTCGCGTCGTGCGATTCGGGAACTACGACGTTGGGGACCGCGCGCTTCCCTTTCGCTCACAGATCGGAGCTGTCCAATCAGTAGAACCCGCCAGAGAGGTGCATCGCACAGTCTTGCTAATGGCAGCGTGGAACGAGCACGACCCAAGGATCCGTGTAGCAATCGCGGAAAGACTCGCAGACCAAGGGATTCGTTCAATCATTCCTGAAAACCCGTTCTACGGTTCACGCCATCCCGACCCAGAGTCCCACCAGCAGATTCGAACCGTCTCTGACTTCATGCAGATGGGACTCGCTGCCGTGACCGAGGCAAAAGGCCTGCTCACGGGGATGCGTGAATCTGGTCATGAACTCGGTGTATCTGGGTACTCGATGGGTGGGAATGTCGCTGCCATCATCTCTGCCACGCTCAATTTCCCAATCGCGACCGCACCGCTTGCAGCATCCCATTCCCCCGGTCCGGTCTTTCTCGACGGCGCTCTCGAGGCCGGGATCGCATGGGACGCTCTCGGGGGCATTGACCAGCACGAACGCCTGCGTGCGGTGCTCAATTCGGTCTCAGTTCTTCGAGTCCCACCTCAGGAACATCTCAGCCGCGCCGTCATCGTGGCAGGACGCGGCGACGGCTACATCCCCATGAGTGCGACACGGGCGCTGGTCGATCACTGGCCTGGCAGCGAACTTCGGGTTCACCGAGGTGGACACGCGACCCTCGTCTGGTACCGCAAGGCGGCCCTCACGAGCGCCATCGTCGCGTCGTTCGACCGCATGTCTCGAGCCAGTTGACTCCGCGATCTGCCCCATCGAGGCGATCTGCCCCCTTCGAGACGTCCCTATGACGGCCTTCGCTACGCCATACTCCTTTCATGGCCAAGGAAGCACATGTCGACGCCGGAGGCGTTCCGGTGAGGATCTCAAGTCCTGACAAGGTCGTGTTCCCCGCTGCCGGATGGACAAAGCTCGATGTCGCTGAACATTTCGCAATGTGCGGTGTGGGTGCGCTGCGCGGCGTGTACAACCGCCCAACGATGCTCAAGCGATGGACCAAAGGGGTCGGTGGCGACCCGTTCTACGTGAAGCGAATCCCTGATTCGGCCAGATCAAAGGTCGACGTTGAATTCCCCTCCCAGCGTCCTGGCACCATGTTCCTCCCCCTCGAGGTCCAGGACGTCGTGTGGCTTGCCCAGATGAACTGCCTCGACCTGCACCCTTGGAACGCCAGGGCCTCGGATATGGAGCATGCAGACGAGCTCCGCATCGACCTCGACCCGACCGACAACTACGGCTTTGACTCGGTCGTCGATGTCGCACACACCATTCACGACGTACTCGGAGAACTCGGACTGGTCGGCTGGCCAAAGACGTCCGGCAATCGCGGCATCCACATCTATGCCCGCCTGCGGTCCGAGTGGACGTACTACGAGGTGCGGAGGGCGTGTCTCGCCATATCGCGGGAGGTCCAACGGCGGAATGAATTGGCGACGACCGCATGGTGGAAGGAGGAACGCGAAGGTGTGTTCCTCGATTACAACCAGAACGCACGCGACAAGACCGTGGCGTCCGCTTACTCGATCCGACATACGGGCTGGGTCTCGACCCCGTTCCGCTGGGACGAGTTGGACGACATGACACCCGATCGTTTCGATCTCATGTCGTTCAAAGATCGCTGGGATGACGAGGGGGATCTCACAGACGGAATCGATGAAGCTGCTGGCGACCTCAGCGAAGCGCTCGCATGGGTCGCCCGAGACGAGGCCGACGGCATCGGTGACGCCCCATGGCCGCCCCACTACCCCAAGATGCCGGGCGAACCGCCAAGAGTGCAACCCTCGAAGAGGAGGATGAAGGACAGATGACAGAGGACAGAGGACAGATGCTCTCAGCTTTCAGTCCTCTGTCGTCTGAAAGGGAGCCCGGCGACCGGTCTGTCATCTGCGCGGTCCTAGGCTCCCAACGTGGTACCTGCGACGTCAACTTTGGAGCAAACCCGGCAGCGGCTGATATGGACCCTGTTCACTGGGAATGCGATCGGGTCAACGGCGTATATTGGTATCGCGACCGTTGCCGCGCTGATCGCCAACGACATCACTGGTTCGACCTCGCTGGCCGGACTACCAGGGGCCACGGGGACGCTTGGTTTGGCGGCAGGCGCAGCGGCCCTGTCATGGATGAGCTACCGGACTGGTCGACGACCGAGCTTCACCATCGGCTATGCGATTGCGGTCGTTGGAACGCTCTTCGTAATCGCAGCGATCGGATCGAGTAACTTCCTCCTCCTTCTTCTTGGAATGGCAGGGATCGGCGTCGGTCGAAGCGTCGGACAATTAGCACGCTATGCCGCCGGCGACATGCGCTCAGACCAGCGCAGAGGGTCAGCCATCAGCTTGATCGTTTGGGCCTCGACGATTGGGGCCGTCCTTGGTCCCCCTCTGATCGGTCCGACGGGCCTCATGGCCTCACGGGCAGGCCTTGACGAGCTGGTCGGTCCAGTCATGGTGGCAACCATCGGCTTCGCTCTCGTTGCAATCCTCATGTTCGTTGGGCTACGACCCGACCCGCTGAGCGTCGCCGTTTCCGACAAGGCTGACGCTGGAACCACATCCACTCCGCTCAGCGCGCTGCTGTCCTCCAGACTTGTGCAACTGAGCATCGCAGCAATCGTCGTGAGTCAGGTAGTCATGGTTCTTGTCATGGTCATGACACCGATTCACGTACGGGCAAACGACGGCGGACTCAGCACGATCGGCTGGATCATGATGGCACACACGCTCGGCATGTTCGCCATTGCGCCAATAACCGGCTGGCTCATCAGCCGTGTCGGTGCAAAGAGGATGATCGCGGTGGCTGTCGGTGTCTTTCTTGTTGCATGTGGGCTGGCAGCCACGGCAACATCGGCAAGTACCCTCGTGCTTCTGCCAAGCCTGTTTCTGCTCGGCGTCGCGTGGAACTTCGGCTTCGTTTCAGGAAGCACGCTGCTCCAGACCGGACTGTCGGTGTCCAACCGCATCAAACTGCAAGGGTTCGCCGACGCAACCGCGTGGCTTTCGAGTGCCGCTGCCGCCGCAGCTTCGGGATTCCTCCTATCAGCCACGTCGTACCAAACCCTTGCCCTAGCCGGGGCAGCGTTTGCCCTACTGCCGCTGCTCCCTCTTTACCGATTCAGGACAGCCGCAGCGGCTTGACATCGATCAGCCAAGCCCCAACCGACGACAAGGGCATTGATATGCCGTGAGAAGTTGTCTAGATTCGGCACTACTTGTCTGGGCTATTCGAACCAAGTGTCGGCGTGGGCGACTGCCCATGAGGAGGACGTGATGGCGACGGTGGAAACACATTCGGCAAAGGCAGGTTCATGGTGGCCATACGAAGTGCCTTTCGGCTCGTGGTTCGGGCTGGTACGGCACGCCACAGCGGGTGGCCTTGCTGGGCTGACCGCCGGGTTCCTCGTCGGCGGCATAGGTAGTCGGATTTTCATGCGGATTGCCGGGGCAGCATCGGGAACCCGTGGTGCCGGCCGAATCACCGAGGCTGGATTCACGGTCGGTGAACTCTCTGCGATCGGAACCTTCTTTTTGGTGCTATTTATCGGCCTCGGCTCTGGAATCGTTGGTGCTGGTATGTATCTTGTGATGCGACCATGGCTCGGTTGGGCACGCAAATGGCGCGGCGTTGCCTTTGGGGTCATGTTGTTCGCCCTCACCAGCGCAACGTCCGACATCATGAACCCAGACAACAGGGATTTCTCCATACTCGGGAATGGTGTGTTGCTCGTTGCGCTGATCATTGTCTTGTTCGTGGTTTTCGGCGTTGTCACCGACTGGATGTTTCAATGGTTCGATGCCCGCCTTCAACCGGAGAAAGAAGGGTTCGCGTCGGTCGGCGTGGCGTACGCGATATTCGTAGGTCTGGGTGCCCCTGCAGTGGTGCTCATAGGTGCGGGGATCCTTCTTGGAGGCGAAAACATCTGTGGTTGCGAGGCTCCCGTGTGGGCGTCATGGTCGTTCGTGGTCGTGTGCGTCTCCACTGTCGTCATTTGGGTGAATGCGGCCACACGCCTGCCTTCCTTGGTCAATCGGATTGCAGCTGTAACCGGCTACCTCGGAATGGGCGGTGTCCTCGTGTTCGGAGTCATCCGCGCCATCTCAGACGCCACCGACATCATCGGATAGCTGCCCACTGACTGTGGTGGGACTTCGAAGGAACGATCAGATCACGTTCAACGTGAGTCTCTCGTGGCTACCGGCCACGGAGGCGATGCCGCAAATTCAATCACTCAGGAATCGTCGCCATCTCGCGCAATCGACGATCCGATTACATCAGTTCACAAGCCACTGCACAGCCCTGGTGACAAGGCCCGGTCGTTCGAGGGCAGGGGTATGTACAAGGAGGGCTGGGCAATCGACCGATTCGGCGATTCGGTCAGCGAGCTGTTCGACGAGGTGGAATCTGTGAGTCGGCGCACCGAGTACTACCAGGTTGGCGCCACGTGACAGCACTGTGAGCGCCTCAACCAGGTCATCGGCTGGCCTGACCCTGTCATCCCACGGAACAGTAAGTGCTCCGCCAAGCTGTTCGTGGTAGCGACGAATGGCGTCTGATTGACCGGTCGGTGCATCGGGCGACACCAAGTGCACGAACCGGATCTTCCCCTCCTCGTACCGAGCAATGTGGTCCGCCACCTCGATCTTCACCGGGTCGTATGGACCGCCGGTCCCGAGAACCGCGATCGTGTCGATGTCGTCGACGGCTCTGTTGCGAAGGAACACGGAATCACAGGTGAGGTGTTCCCTCAACCAATGCAGATCCCGCGTGATGTGGCGAGTCGATCTCAGCTCCTGCGGCATGTCGGCGATAAAGAGGTCAACATTCTCGCGCTCAACAAACGAATGGACCATGCCCCGCCGGTCCTCATCCGTGTAATTCTCCGTGGTGACCGAAATCCCTAGGGACGCGGTCCAGCGCAAGTCTTGGCGCGTGGGGGTCATTTGGTCGGATTGGGCATCGAAGTGGATGACAGGAAGGCGTCCACCATCCGCTTTCGCTAGCCGCACGGCGAGGCGGAACAGTGTCTGTTGCCTGTTTGGTCGAGTCGGACGTCGGATAAGGACGACAACGTGATTTCGGCCTCCGCTTGCAACTGCCTTCGCAGTGTTCTGAACGAGCCGTGTGTTCTCTCTTCGGCGGAGAGCGTCCCGTGCAGCCGATTCCTTGACCGCTCGCGTCTTGCCAAACGAGCGGTACCAGACGACGCCCGCTGCGACGAAGACCACGGCTCCCACAATCGGAACCGTTCCCATCTGCGTAAGAAGAAGCAGTGAAGCGACGATACCGAACACCTGTGGAAAGGGATAGAAGGGGGACTTGAACGGCGGGTCGTACCAATCAAGGTGAGCCTCGCGGAAGGCGACTACGGCGAGATTGGTGAGAGCAAATACAAGCAGCTGAAACGCCGAAGCAAGCTTGGCGAGCTCGATCAACGGAACGAAGAGCACCAGAAGTATGAGCGCCCCACCGGTGACGATTATCCCTGCGACCGGCGCTCCTGATCTCCGACCGATCCTCGCAAGGAACGATCGGGCGAGCGAGTTCCTTGCCATCGCGAAGGGGTAACGGGCCGACGCGATGATTCCGGCATTCGCCATGGACAAGAGTGCTAGCACCGCTGTTCCAGCGACCACGTAGGCACCGGCACTCCCGAGAAAGTGTGTGGCTGCGGTGAGAATAGGCGTCTCGGTGCTCGCTAGTTCGTCAGCGGGCGTCACACCAACCATCACCGCCACCACAGCCGGATACAGGAGCATGGCAACCCCGACGGACGTAAGGATGCTCAAGGGAATGTTCCGACTCGGGCGTTTTACTTCTTCCGCTACGCTCGCAACCTTTGTCACCCCGATATACGAGACGAAGACAACGGCTGTCGCCGAGAAGAGCCCCTTCAGCCCATGCGAAAACAGCGGGTCGAAGCTGCCTGACACAATGTTTGGCGCGCCTAGTACAACAAACCCACCCAGGACGATCGACACAAGAGCCGCTTGGAGTTTCGCGGTCTAGCGAATGCCGACGAGGTTCACGAAGATCAACACGATGGCGAGCCCAGCAGCGACAGGGCGTTCGGGGTGACCAACGAAATACTCAAGGTACGCTGACAGGCCGACGAGTGCGAAAGCAGCCTTGAACACAAGGGAGAACCAGACTCCGAACCCAGCGATGGTCCCCATCAGCGGTCCCATCGCACGGTCGATGTAGAGGTATGTGCCGCCAGCCTGCGGCATTGCCGTAGCCATTTCGGACTTGGACAGTGCCGCAGGGAGAACAACGATCCCAGCCACGAGGAACGCCAGGACCACGGACGGGCCGGCGATCTTGAACGCAAGTCCGGGCAGAACAAAGATGCCCGAACCGATCATGGCCCCAATCGAGATCGTCAGGAGTGCGTACAGGCCCAATGTTCGACTCAGCGTCCCGCTAGGCGTCGCGTTTGGATCGTGTCCGGGGTTCGACATTGCGACCAAGCTAGCTGTGCCTACCGCCCCACGCCACGGAACCCCAGAGTTCGTGATTGGCTCGGGTATCTGAACGTGACGAAACCGGTCAAGTAACAATTCCTGAGAACCCAGGGCCGTCAGGGCGGTCGAGTTGGTCGAAAGTGCAGTCCAGAGGCTCCTTGTCTGGGCGCCAGCGTTCGAAGCGTGTTGCGTGGCGAAAACGCTCACCAGTCAGCTGGTCGTAGGAGATCTCAACTACGACGCCTGGCTTCACGGGAACCCACGAAAGGTCCTTGTCCCCCGACCACCGTGACTGGCCTCCCGGCGCACGAACATCCTCGCCAAATGAAGCTGTGTCCTTCAGCGCATCAAACTTTGCGAGCAGCTCCACCCGATCGTGATTCGAGAATCCTGAGCAATGGCCGATGAAGGCAAGAGACCCGCCCTCGGCGTACAGACCAAGGAGAAGGGAGCCAATCTTGTCTCCGTCCTTATGGATCCGGTACCCGCCGACGACACAATCAACCGCCCTGCGGTGCTTGAATTTGAGCATCTCGCGCTTGCCCTCGACATAGATGCTGCTGAGAGCCTTCGCGACGATTCCGTCACATCCTGCCGCCTCGAACTCGTCGAACCACTTCTTGCCGACGGCGACATCGGTGGTTGACGGTGTCAGTTTCCATGCTGGATCGATGTCAGCCATGACGACCTCAAGCCGGCTCCGACGTTCAGCAAACGGCACCGAGCGCAGATCCGTACCGGCATCGGCCAGAAGGTCGAAAGCAACCAGAGTGCTCGGGGTCTTCTCCGAGAGCATCGTGATCCGGCTCTCTGCGGGGTGAATGCGCTGCTGGAGCATGTCAAAGGCGAGTGCGTCTTGATCCACAACGACGACCTCTCCGTCAATCACAGTTCCTCCAGGAACACTCGACAGCAGGTCGATCAGTTCGGGGAAGTAGCGAAGCAGGGGACGCTGTTGACGCGAGTCCAGCCGCGGGCCCCCTTCCCAGAAGCTATTGACCTGAAACCGTCCCACTTTGGTTCATACGCCCATCCCTCAAGCGGCCACTTCGTGGAGACCTTGGCTTCCATGGGGACGATCGGGAGATCAAACGGAATCATGGCGCGAACGGTAGAGCTTTTCGCCTCAGAGCGTTGTGACCCTGTATCTCGGCGCGAGCCGCCGCCCACACCGTCGTCTACCCTATTTGGATGCACATCCGACCACCTGAGGGCGATGCCTACGAGCTTGGAATAACAGGTTCGATCTTCACGGAGATCGCAGATTCGACGACCGAATTGCCGGATACATCGGCGCTATGGGCGCTTCCTGGACTTGCAGACTGCCACGCTCATGTGTCGATGAACTCACTCGCCGAATTCGACACAATCACGGACGAAACAATGGTTGATTCGGTGCCGCGAAACACATGGGCACACCTCGATCATGGAGTCCTTCTGATTCTTGACAAAGGTGGCAAATCCGACACGACCCTGGTGGCACTTGACCACGATGCCGACCTACGCCCGTACGTCGAAACAGCTGGAGCAATGATTTCGCCCCCAGGCGGCTATTACGGAAACTTCGGGTCTGAAGTCGATCCCGAGAATCTGGTCGAGCACATCCGCACCAAGGCCGCAACACGAGGAGGTTGGGTCAAACTCGTCGGCGATTGGCCGCGACGGGGGGTAGGGCCGGTCAACAACTGGTCTCTCGATGTGCTTACTGAGGCTGTCACTGCAGCACACAGCGCTGGTGCTCGTGTTGCCATCCACTCGATGGCTCAGTCGTCTGCCGACGCCGTTGCGGCGGGGGTCGATTCGATCGAGCATGGCCCGTTCCTCACCAAGAACGACCTTACGACCCTCGCAGCCCGTGGAGGGGCATGGGTGCCGACCATCGTCAACACGCTGCATCTGCGCGACATCCTCGGAGCAGACTCATCTGGAGGAAGGATGTTCTCCAAGGGCCTTGAGCAAATGCGCGAGAATCTCCCGATCGCCGAACAGCTTGGCGTCACGGTCCTTGCAGGGACAGACTTGGCCGTTCCCCACGGTGAGGTTGCCACCGAGGCCCTTCGACTCCATGAGTATGGACTATCTGAGGTAGCTGCCGCCAAGGCCACATCGGTCAGCGCCTACGAATACGTCGGACGGCCAGCGAAACCAGCCCCAGGCCAGGAAGCGGACATCGTCTTCTTCCGAGAGAACCCATTCGAATCCGTCGAGACACTTTCGAACCCAGCATTGATCATCCGCAGAGGAAAGACTGTGAGGAGCGACCTTGGCTGAATCGCTCTACGAAAGGGACGGCGATTCTGGGAGAGATGACCCAGAATTCTCCGATGCTATCGAACTCAAGACCGCCGAAGGGACGCCATTTGCCGAGGACCAGCAACAGCCTGGGTCAACGTTCTGCTGCCAATCGTCGCTGAGGAGACGAATCTTCCAGCTGCGCTCGCTGCGACCGTTTCTGACCTCCAGAATAGGATTTCGGCTATCGCATCGTTCACCGAACTGCTTTGTGTGAACACCGATGTGACCGTCTATTTCGTCAGAAACCCCGTAGGAGACCGGATTTCTTTGCAATCGACAACAAATAGTTCAGGATTAGGACTAGCCATGACCGATTCGTTGTTGTACGATACGTCCGGATTCGTCGGAACAGCGAACAAGTCGATCTTCTTCGACTCGCTCATCCGCAGGGAACCAGAACATGAGTCCCGAGCGTTGTATCCACGGATTCTCTTGAAGGACCAGCCGAACCTTCGTAGCGCCTGCAACACGTAGTCGCATCGAAGCACATAACTATGTGAAGGAATTCACAACATGACTGCACGAACAGCAATGACACCTACGGAGGTCGGGGACAGCCTGACCACGTATCTCACAGATATCGCAAACCACGAACTGCTTACCGCGGACGACGAAGTCGATCTCGCCCAGGCGATCGAAGCCGGCCGCGAAGCCGAAGAGCTTCTCGAAGCCGGAGGCACCAGAGGCGCGGCGAAGGTCAAACTTCAGCGCACAGCTCGCAAGGGCAAGGAAGCCAAAGACCGTTTCGCACAGGCCAACCTGAGACTTGTTGTCTCGCAGGCCAAGCGCTACCGCTCCCAGTACGGCATCGAGTTCGTTGACCTCATCCAGGAGGGCAACCTCGGACTCATCCGCGCCGTTGAGAAGTTCGACTGGCGCAAGGGCTTTAAGTTCTCCACCTACGCAACATGGTGGATCCGTCAGGCAATGCAACGCGCTGTCGCAGAGAAGTCGAGAACCGTAAGGCTTCCAAACTCGCTGCACGACACGCTGCTCACTCTCAACGGAACTCGCAACCGTCTCCTCTCGGAGCTCGGTCGTGAGCCAAGCTCGGAAGAGCTTTCCGAGGAATCCGGTCTGAGGCTCGACCAGGTGCTCGAAGCACAACTGGTCGCAGACTCCGTGTCGCTCGAATCGCCTGTAGGCGAAGACGGTGCCGTGCTCGGTGACTTTGTTGCCCACGACGATGAGGACGATCCAGTCCGCGAGTCCGAAAGGGTTTCGACCATCGAGGCACTCCGCGAGGCGATTGATCGTCTCCCAGAGCGTGAGGCGTACATCCTTTCGAAGCGTGTCGGTTTCGAAGACGGCATGCCACGGACGCACGAAGAGATCGGCAAGCATCTCGACCTCGGCCCAACAAGGGTCAGGTCACTTGAGAAGCAAGCTCTCTCCCGTCTCCGTCACCCAGCCTTTGGCCTCCGCCAGGAAGCCGATTTCTAAAGTCAGAGCGAATCAAATGAAAAGGGCCGCCCTATTGGGCGGCCCTTTTCATTTCGAACGCGCTATCGATCTCAACACGATGACAGACATCACGGGTCTCTATCTCGACCGGATCCGAGAGGAAGATCTACCGGCGTTTGCCTCTGAGCCAGTTTCCGAGGTCGGCTAGGCGCGATGGTTTGCCTGTCCGTTCTTCGCGGCGGTCTGCTGCCTTCGCAATCTTGAGACCCATGTTGATGCCAAACCAGCGAAGTGGTTCTGGCTCCCACTTTGGCCATGAGTGCTGAACCCATGGAAGTTGGGTCCGATCAGTGTCGTTGTCCACGATGAGTTCGGCGAGCGTCCTTCCGGCAAGCTGAGATGTAGCAACCCCGTCCCCGACATAGCCGCCAGCTACTGCGAATCCTGAGGCTCTGTCAATCGTGACAGCTGGTCGCCAATCTCGCGACACTCCCAGTGCTCCCCCCCACCGATGAGTGATGTCAATATCCCCAAGTTGAGGAAACAACTCGGTGAGCACTCGAACAAGCTCGGTGTGAACACCATCGTCGAAGTCAAAACTGTCTTTGATCTGGGACCCGAAGTGATACGGGGCACCGCGCCCGCCAAAGGCGAGCCTCCCATCGGCGGTCCGCTGGCCGTAGATGATCAGGTTGCGGAAATCGCCAAAGGTCGGACGATTCACAAGTCCGATATCACTCCACATGGCATCCGAAAGCGGTTCGGTCGCAATCATGAGGGAGTACAGGGGAACCAGGGTGCGCTTGCGCCCAGGAAGCGTCGCACCGAATCCTTCGGTGGCAAGGACGGACATGTCCGCATTGACCCTTCCGCCGGCCGTCACTACACCGCCATCAACGATCTCGGTTACGGGCGACTTCTCGTAGATCTTCACCCCCCTGCGCTCGGCCGCGGATGCGAGGCCGTGGACAAGTTTGGCCGGGTGAATGGCCGCGCCGTGTGCGTGCCAGACACCACCGACTACACCAGATGCGTTCAGCATCTCCCTCGCTTGTGGGCCATCAAGGTATCGGACGTCATCGTCGGTGAGACCAAGGGAGAGAGAGTGCTCAATCTCTTCTCTTGCGTACCTGTCCTGAAAGCCACCGCGTGCCATCGTGAGCACGCCACCCTTCGCATAATCACAGTCGATCCGCTCTGCAGCCGAAATCCTTCCGACATCATCAACGCTGTCAAACAGCGCCCTCATCTGTGCAAGCGCAGCATCGCGCCCATGGTCCTTGGCAATCTGACCATGACCAAGCGGGTACTCAGCGTGGCACCACCCACCGTTACGCCCGCTTGCTCCGAATCCAACATGGGTCGCCTCAACCACCGCGATCCGGAGGCCAGGATCAAGACTTGCGAGGTGGTAAGCGCACCACAATCCGGTGAACCCCGCACCAACGATGACCACATCAACGTCGATATCGGCCGCCAGAGGCGGACGGGTTGGCACAGCCGCCACAGCTTCCCACCAGAGCGGCGCCTTTTTGGCCGTTTCGATATTCATGACCGCGATGCGACGATCCGCTCGGCCATGCCGTTGAGAATCTCAAGCACAAGACGATTTCCGAGGAAGGCAGTGATCTGACCAGGGCCGTCGTAGGGGGGCGACACTTCAACGATGTCAGCGCCGACGATGGGAACCTCACGAGCGAGCCTGCGGACCGTGTCGAGCATCTCCCGAGATGTAAGACCACCTGGTTCTGGCGTACCTGTGCCAGGAGCCATGCCGGGGTCGACCACATCAACGTCAACTGAAATGAAAATTCCAAGACTGTCTCGACCGGACACCGCAGCCAGGGCGTCGTCAATGACAGGCCGTAGGCCGCGCTCAACAATCTCGGACATGAAGAAAGTCT
>JAQCAA010000157.1 GCA_027728645.1 Actinomycetota bacterium
TTTCTGGAGGCCGTCGGAGCCACGCCGCCCGCACCGTCCGGGACGGATGCGATGGCAGAACTCACCAAGGAGAACGAGGTCGTGACTCCAGACAGCCAAGATTCAACACCAGACGACCCTCAAGCCGCTCCTGAACAAAGGGACGAACAAGGTGACGAAGACGAAGACAGCCACGAGGAGGATGACCCAGCAACTGCCCCTGCTGACGACTCAGCCGAAGGCCAAACTGCGGAGGCTATCGGGGGTGATGACCCACCCGAAGTAGATGGCGCGCCGGTTGAGGGCGACAAGACCGACCACGGAGGCGTGCGTGATCTCTCGACCACGATAACCCGGACCACTCAAATCACGGTGTCGTCATTCGACGGCAACCCTGGAACCGCAAACGCTACGTATGACAGGCTTGTCCCGATTCCACCGCCCCCGCGACCCGCATCACTCTTGCCTGCTGCAGCAGCAGCAGACGTCGCTGGAGCCACCGCGCCGGATGCCACCGTGCAACAATCCCTGGAGGCTGAACAAGACGTGGCTGGAGCTGGCGGCCACACGATGGACTCCGAACTCTCTCGACCGCTCCGCAGCCGGAGGGCCTTTCGCTGGCCAATCGTGGTGGTGCTCCTCGTACTCATAGCTGCGGTGGCCGCAGCAGCGATATGGCTTCCAATAGCCACAGAAGCCGAAGCTCTTGTCGTACGGCAGGCCTACTACGACGCCACATCCGCCGTCCGCAACCAGCTTCCAGACACCCAAGGAGCGCTCGACGCCATCACGAGGGCCGGGTCGACCGCGGAAGAGCTATCGGGCTCAATCCCCGTTATCGCACAACTCGACTCTCTTGCCGCTGACATGGAACGCGCAGCTGCCGAGCCTTTGCCAAGCGTGCTGCCCCTCGTCCCCAAGGGGCCAATCGACGCCCTCGAGCCGCTCCAGGACCAAACCGCTCAACTTGGAGCCGATGGCACCGAGGTAGCCGACCGCCTCGGCAACGCGTATATCTACCGTGTCGAAATTCCTGGCCTCATGGACGTCGGGAACCTCCCAACCTCCGCTTCAACGGAAACCGTCAACACCATCAGCGTGACCCTCGCAACGTCTCTTTCGAACGATGCAGGAGCGATCGCAGCGCTGCCAGACGACGGGGCGTTCGAGGCTGTCCGATCCGAAGCGGTCGAGACGCATACCCGCTACATCCAGTGGCAAACGGAGTATCTCAACGCTTTAGCGTCGGAGAACACCTCAGCGGCTCTCGAACTTGTTGCGGAACTCGAGACATTGCGGACGAGCCTCACTGGAACGAATGCCAGCGCCCTAGGCGTCTTCCGCTCCGAGATGGATGGACTGATCGTGACCTATGCAGTCCGACTCGAAACCCACATGGGCAACATCAGTCGGGTTTGACCGACTCACCGTCCAGCGACGCGGCTTCACGTTCGAAATCGCTTGCTCGTTGGAATTCCTTGTAGACGGACGCGAAGCGCAGGTATCCGACCTCGTCGATATCTCGGAGCCCATCAAGGACGATCTTCCCGATGTCGTCAGCGTCGATGTGGCCCTGAGATGTGTAGGCCGCCCGTTCAACGGTGGCGACCAGGTCGTCCACGGCATCTTGGGGAACGGGGCGGTCTGCGAGAGTGATCTCTACCCCCATCCGGACCTTGGAGGCGTCGAAAGCTTGGCGTCTCCCGTCTCGTTTGACAACGATGACTGCTGTTGCTCGCTCAAACGTGGTGAATCGGTGGCCGCATCGCGGACAGGATCGCCGCCGCCTGATGGCTGAGCCCTCATCTGAAGGACGGGAGTCGACCACTTTTGTATCGCTTGTAGTGCAGAGAGGGCATCGCATCATCACAGCGTACTCAACGAAGCGGCCCACGAAGCCAGTGGCAAGGGCTAGGAGTCAGCTACAGGAATCTCGATCACTTGCCCTATTTGGAGCGTTCCTGCATTGATTCCATTGAGATCCTCGATGATCGCGACAGTCTGTCGGCGATCCGAGTCAGCGGGCCCGAATTCGGCGGCGATCTGCCACAGCGTATCTCCGCCTTTAACGCGATACGACAGCGTCTCCGCTGGACCAGATGATGCGTTGCCTGCCGAGGCGAGAAGGAGAAGCACCACAACAATCGTGATGGAGATGATGGAGAGCGCCCGGATTCGTGCGCCTGCGATGGATGTCATGCTTCTCGCTCCTCGTACCTCGTGTATCTGGAGCAGTCGAGAAGTTCCTCGGTCGCCCAGACCGGAGCCTTAGCTCCTGGAACCGAAGGTACAGGCCGGGTGTGACACTTTCTGGCGTTCATGGGAGTCGCGCCTGGAATGCCTGTGTTGATCTGCCTCAGAGGCGGTTCAATCCACCCGACCGAACACCTGTTCGGTCGTAGGGATAAACCTATCGAACACCTGTTCGATTGTCAAGGCTTTCCTACACCAGCGCCCGGATTCCTCAACCCTTGGCGCATCCACCAAGGCTGTACGGCTGATACAAGGAGAGATATGGGAGTCGAACGACGATCTCATCTGCCGTCTCCTCGAGGTAGAAGACCAGCGCACCGTTTTTAAATTCGGTCGCCTCCCAC
>JAQCAA010000158.1 GCA_027728645.1 Actinomycetota bacterium
TTCGATATCGAAATCAGGAGAGGAGCAGGCGCATACATCTGCGGAGAAGAGACTGCCCTATTCAATTCCATCGAGGGATACAGAGGCGAACCACGCCAGAAACCACCGTTCCCAACCGACTCAGGTCTCTTTAATCGACCGACCCTCGTGAACAATGTGGAATCCCTCGCAAACATCCCAGCAATCGTGCTCAACGGTGGTGCTGCCTTCGCCGCGATCGGAACCGAGGAATCGACAGGCCCGAAGCTGTTTTGCCTCTCGGGAAACGTCGAGAGCCCCGGCGTGTACGAGGTTCCGTTTGGCGCAACCATCGGCGAGATGATCGCCCTCGCCGGCGGTCCATCGAGTGACATTGCGGCCGTCCTCATCGGGGGCGCAGCAGGTTCGTTCGTTTCCGTGGATGATCTTGGTATGCCCCTCACCTTCGAGGACTCGCGAGAGCGCGGCATTGGACTGGGATCCGGAGTCATCATTGTTTTCGATTCGAGCATCGACATGCCAGAGATTGTGTCCCGCATTGCCGAGTTCTTCGGAGATGAATCATGCGGGCTCTGCATCCCGTGCCGCGCTGGAACGGTGCGCCAAGCCGAGTCCTTGGACAGGCTGAAGGAGCCAGGCGTAGATCGGACCCACGAACTCGAGATTCTCAACCAGCTCGACCAGACGCTGCGCGACGGTTCAGTGTGTGGGCTTGGTCAGGCCGCATCGATAGCGGTGCAGTCTGCGATCGAACTTGGACTGATCGGAGCAAGCCGATGATCGAGACGAGGATTGATCCCCCGCGTCCGTTGGTGTCGTTCACGATTGATGGTGAGCAGATGTCGGCACCCGAGGGGGCAACGATCCTTGATGTTTGTCGGGAGGCCGACATTGCCATCCCGACACTGTGCTATCTCGAGACGCTTGCCCCGTTCAACTCGTGCAGAGCCTGTGTGGTGGAAGTCGAGGGGTCTCGCACCCTTGTTCCTGCGTGCTCGCGGGAGATTACCGAAGGGCTCAATGTGCAGACGGAGTCCGACCGCGTCGTCATGACGCGAAAGACGGTCTACGAATTGCTTGCTTCGTCGGTCGATTTGTCGCTCGTTGATGAAGACACGAGTCGATTCATGGAGCGGTACGACGTGGACGTTGAACGATTCGGGATACGAGACCGCCAAGTGCGAAGCGTCAAGATCGAAGACGATCTGTACATTCGGGACTACGACAAATGCATCATGTGCTTCCGGTGTGTTGCGGCATGCGGTCCGGATGCTCAGAACACGTTCGCTATCGATGTCGCAGGTCGCGGACTGACCGCCACCATCGCGACTGAGTTCGATGTTGTGCTTCCCGACTCTGCATGTGTGTACTGCGGCAACTGCGTGGGAGTGTGCCCGACAGGTGCGTTGATGTTCAAGACCGAATTCGACCTCCGGGCCTCAGACGAGTGGAAACCGAAGGACCAAACCGTAAACACCACAGTGTGTTCGTTTTGTGGAGTTGGCTGCATCCTCGAGCTTCACGTCCAGGACAACCGAATCGTGAAAGTCACTTCGCCTCTGGACAACGATGTGACCAGCGGCCATCTGTGCATCAAGGGCCGGTTCGGGTGGGGCTACGTCCAGTCTGAATCAGCCAATGGCGACTGACCCGATGGCAACTGAGGAAAGGGCCCCAACCACATCTTGGCCGACGGTCCGATACTCCTCCGGTCAGCGATCAGAAGTCGACGACGTCCTCACCACAGAGGGCCCTGTTGAGTTCAGACTCGGTGGTGTCCCGATCGCGGTCCTCATGCGGACGCCTGGTAGGGATCAGCAGTTGGGGATGGGTTTTGCAATCAGCGAAGGGATCGTGTTCGGACCACACGAGATCGATGCGATTGTCCCCGTGGCAGGCTCAGAAAACGGCGATCGCTATGACATTGAGCTCGCCGACGGAGTTGTCATCGATCCAGAGCAGTTTCGCCGAAATGTGTTTGCCTCTTCTTCGTGTGGTGTGTGCGGTAAGGCCTCGATCGATGCGGTTCTCGTCGCGGCAAGGACCCCGCCGACTGGTCCCGCCGTCTCTCCAGATTTCATCACATCGCTTCCAGCCCGCTTGCGTCAAGCGCAGGGCCAGTTCGAGCTCACAGGGAGCCTGCACGGCGTTGCGGCGTTCGGCCCAGATGGAGAACTCCTCGCTGTCGAGGAAGATGTGGGCCGGCACAATGCTGTCGACAAGGTGATTGGTGTCCTCGCTTCGAAGTCGTGGCCCCTCGGCGAGATCGTGCTCGCGGTGTCAGGACGGATCGGATTCGAGATCACCCAAAAGGCAGCGGTTGCAGGGATCCCGATCGTCGCAGGAATCTCGGGCGCATCGTCACTCGCCGCAGAGCTTGGCGAGCAGACAGGTGTCACCGTCGCCGGGTTTGTCCGAGGCGACACTTTCAATGTCTACAGCGCCACGCACCGTATCCAATAGCCGCCATTTCGCTCGTGTAGCTCTTTCTGTGGGCTCCAACCCCCTGTTTATCGGGTCCGCGTACCCAGGGTACGCGGACCATGTTTGTGGGGGTCGTGAGCCCACGGTACGCGGGCTA
>JAQCAA010000039.1 GCA_027728645.1 Actinomycetota bacterium
GGACGAGCTACAAATCGGCTTTGAGCTAGCAATCTTCAATCGATCCTTTGCAGCAAAGAGAGACGACACCGAGTTCTCGTATCGGGATATCAGATCGAAAACGACAGCCGGTCTACGCCAAGCGCAGGGTGGCAACGCCGAACGACTCACCAGAACCGTGAATCACTACCTCGTGAAATCCTTCAGGGAGAGATGGCGGTCAAGCGAAGACGTGCTCGCCGGTCTGTTCTACACGGCTGCGGCCCCGCAGGATGCAGCCCGCGAGGCGAGGAAAGACCCGAAGTCGTCCCCTCCGGTTTCGATGTTCGACAAGGCTGCGAACGTTGACGAGTTCAACGTCGCGCACGCGGCAGAGCGTCTCGCTGCCCAACGAGCAACACACCGGATCATGGTTGTTCTCGCTGATGGCATGACGCGAGGTTCCGTGCAGGCGCTCGCCGCAACGGTTGCAGACGTCGAACGGGGTGGTGCGACCGTGCTCGGGATCGGTGTCGGCGACGACACCGTCCGCGCTGCGTACTCACGGGCACAGGTCGTGGAACAGCCACTCGATCTGGCAACGGCCATGGTCGAGGGTGTTCGCTCGACCCTCTACAAGTCAATCGCTGCATCAGGAGTGGACTCCTGGTGGGCACATGAAGGAGAAAGAGCTTTGATGGATCAGATCGCAACAGGAGCATTCAATGGGTAACACAGTCGTATTCACAGACCCCTCTGGGTCCGGAGCCAGTGTTGAGCTCCCGATAGCCGAGGTATCAAAGGACCTTCCTGACTACCAGTCAAGGATGGAGCACATACCAACGGAGGACGAGTTCTATGTCGACCTTGGCATGCAATACAAGCTCGCACGCCTCGAACACATCCGCCGGTCGCACTTCACTGATAGCCCGTTGCACCTCGCGTTGCGGGGGCACATGGGAACCGGAAAGGATCATGACCTCGAGCAGTTTGCAGCGAGGCTGAAGACTCCGTACTACCGCATCCCGCTGACAGGTGAGGTGCGTGACATCACGCTCATCGGCTCTGTCAAGCTTCACGGCGACGGAAAAGGCGGCACAGAAAGCCGCTGGCAAGACGGCGACATGACCAGGGCCCTCCGCGGTCCTGCCCTTGTCAATCTCTCTGAGCTCAACGCAGCGGGTGCCGAGACGCTCTTCGCTCTTCACGGACTGTTGGACCGCCACCGCGCCCTCGAACTCCCAACGGGGGAACTTGTAAGACTGCGCAATGATGTGCGCATTTTCGGGACGCTCAACCCGACGGATCTTCGTGACTATGCAGGCACGCAAACGCTCAACAAGGCCTTTGCTGACAGGTGGATCTTCTGGGAGAAAGCGTTCCCTGGTGAAGATGACCTCGTTTCGATGATTGAACGCCGCCACCCTGGGATGACACCAGAAGTCCGCACCCTGCTGACGAAGCTTGCGGTGGAGATCAACGCATCTTTCTCAGCCGGCGACTCTCGGACGCGGGTCGAAACCCCAATGTCCCTGAGAACGGTCCTCGACCGCTACCCGGCAGGACTACGCATGTATGCAGACAAGAGCGACCCCATGCGCTGGGCGTGGCAGGAGTTCATCGTCCCCCACATCGACCAATACGACCGGGACCACTACGAAACAGTGTGGTCAGCCGTCGTCCGCAACGGCCCACCAGGCCCGCCCTTCACCGACTGACCGTTCCCGGCTGATAAGGTCTCAACATGCCTTCATTCGACATTGTTTCCCAAGTAGATATGCAAGAGGTCCGCAACGCTGTGGACCAGGCCTCACGCGAGATCGTGAACCGGTACGACTTCAAGGGCACGCAAACAACCGTGTCCCTATCTGACGACGGGATCACCATCAATGCTGATTCCGATGGCCGGGCCGAAGCGGCGATCGACGTTCTTCAGTCCAAGCTTGTCCGGCGCGAAGTGTCTCTCAAGTCGATATCCGGTGGCGAACTCAAACCGATAGGCGGCGGGCGAACCGAAGCGGTATTCACCCTCAACCAGGGCATCGCCCAAGATGCCGCAAAGGAACTCGTCAAGGACATCAAGGGTCTCAAAGCCAAAGTCCAGGTCGCCATCCAAGGCGACCAGCTAAGAGTTTCAGGTAAGAAGCGCGACGATCTTCAAGATGTCATCGCAGAAATCAAGGCCCTCAACTTCCGCCTCCCCCTTCAGTACATCAACTTCCGGGAGTAGTGGGCCGCCTGGGTCAGGCTGTACAATTCCGACATGAAGATGTCGACCGCCCATGCAAGGGAGAGAGCGCATGAAGCGCGGTTCGGGATTTTGGCGACCGTCGACAGCATTTCTGGCACGCACACTGTTCCCGTGGTTTTTGCGATCAACGGCAGTCTGCTTGTGATCCCCGTTGATACCGTCAAGGACAAAACGTCGCTTCGGCTGCGAAGAATCGAGAACCTTGAAAACGAGCCTCGTGCCTCAATGTTGATCGATCATCGGGATGACGATTGGGGTCAGCTGTGGTGGGTACGGATCGATCTCGTTTTCGAGCGGCAGGACAGCGCAGACGAAATCTGGGGTAGTCGCTTGGCGAGCAAGTACCTCAGCTACCAGGCCGACGGTGCGATCGACTCGCTCTTGCACTTCACAATCGACCGAGTCTCTGGTTGGCAGGCAAGCGACTTCAGCGGTTGACCGAACCGTAGGAACACTCACCGTTCGGGCCTTCTAGGACCCTGACGGTTTCATCGATATTGTTCTCGAATGGGTCGACGCAGCCAACATCCCGAGTAATCCAGCCGTACAGGTTCACGAGCACCACAATCGCAAGCACCGCCGCCGTTGCGATCATCGTCCATCGAGTTTGTCATAACTCCTACGTTATCGGGGGAATGTCTGGGTGCCTTGGGCTTCGCACGACAGACCCCTTCGTCTCGTGTAATGCGCGCCCTCGTACTAGCCGACATCAAATCCGTGTTTATCAAGACGCCGACAAACGCTAGTTTGTGCGGATGGTCAAAACCACACCACCCACCTCTTTTGCCGAAGCCTCGCTCTCCGATCGGATCGACGCGCTCATCACCAGTGTCGTGCCAGTCGGTTCATCTGACACCCGCGACCGAGACCTCGTTCACGACATCATCTCCACGGCACTCAAGGTCGTGAAAGACAGCACCGGCCGCGGCGATGTCAAGATTATGAATACTGCCCTCAAAGAACTCCGCTACTCGTTCCTCGTTTTCGAGCCGTACAAGTCCTACCAGAAAGTCGCCGTATACGGATCGGCTCGGACCGGCCTGCTCGACCCCAATTACCTGATGGCAGAAGAGTTCGGTCGTCGAATGGCTGAAGATCTCGACTGGATGGTTATCACCGGTGCGGGTCCAGGAATCATGGAGGCTGCCAACAAGGGGGCAGGTACCGAGGCGAGCTTCGGTGTCAATATTCGTCTCCCGTTCGAAGCCGGCGCAAACGACTACTTGTCACCAGGCAAGGTCATCAACTTCAAGTACTTCTTCACAAGAAAGGTCCAGTTCGTAAAGGAGTCCGACGCTTTTGCTCTGTTCCCTGGCGGGTTCGGAACTCTGGATGAGACGTTCGAACTCTTGACCCTCATCCAAACTGGCAAGGCAGACCTTCACCCCATCGTCATGATCGACGCTGAGGGAACTGGCTATTGGGATGCCTGGGTTGCGATGTGCAATGTCCTTGAGGATCAGGGGATGATCTCCCCGCACGACAAGAATCTCTACAAGGTGACAAACAATGTCGATGAGGCGATTGACGAGATCGCCTCGTTCTTTCGGGTGTACCACTCGCAACGGTACGTGAACGGCAAGCTGGTCCTTCGCCTGAAATCTGAGCTGCCCGGTGCCGTGCTTTCACGGTTGACCACGGATTATGCGGACATCATCCAATCCGGATCGATTACCAAGATTCCCGCAACCAGAGCAGAGATCGAGACCGACGACTTCGTCGACCTCCACAGGATTTCATTCGACTTCGACCGCCGCGGATTCGGCCGATTGCGGGCACTCATCGACGAACTGAACGCGCCTAGATAGCATTCTCAGCAAGTCCGGCAGTACCCGCGCCTACGGTAGAATCTGAGGATGCGCGAGATTCTTTCCGACCTAGTTGCAGAGCAGCAGCACCTGGATCAATTCCTCCAGACGCTTCGCGTTCGCCAATGGCCCCTCCCTACTGCTGCGAAGGGATGGTCGATTCAAGACACCGTTAGCCACCTCGCCTACACGGAGGCGTTAGCTGCCGAGGTGATCGAACAAGGCGAGGCGAGGCTCAAGGCTGAAAAGATTGTCGATATCGACGAGTGGACCATGCGGGGGGTCATGCTTGGCAGAGGCCGGCGATATCAAGAGATCATTGAATGGTGGCGTTTCGGCAGGGCCGACGTTGTCGAGGCGCTGTCGAGAATGACGGCCTCCCAGCGTATTCCATGGCTTCATGGCGAGATGAGTGCTCGTTCGTTCGGATCGGTCCGCCTCATGGAGACATGGGCACACGGGCTCGATGTCAAGGCCGCGATCCTCGGGCGGATCGTCCCGCTCCCCGAGCCACCAGAAGAGGACGAAGACCCAGATCCAGTGGCAGACACAAGCCGTCTTCGCCACATCGCCTCCCTTGGCCAGCGCACTCTCCCTTTCGCGTTCGAGCAAGCTGGTGAAGAGTTCCCTGCAAGCGGTATCCGAGTCGAAGTGATGGGACCGCTGTACGCCGGATGGCGGTTCGGCCCTGAGGACACGGATCAGGTCATCAAGGGCATGGCAGGTGACTGGTGCCGGTTGGTGACCCATCGTCAGAGTCTCGAAGAAACCGGTCTCAAAGCGGTCGGCGAATACGCAGAGAAAGCGCTTGAACTCGCAAGGGCGTACTGAGATGTCAATTCCAGGGTTGATCGGAATGGTCCACCTCGGACCGCTCCCAGGCTCTCCGGGATTCCAGGGCGACTTCGACGAAATCCTCGCCATTGCCGAGTCAGACGCGGCAATTCTCACTGAGGCTGGGTTCGAAGCGATCATGGTCGAAAACTTTGGCGACGCACCGTTCTACGCAGACAACGCACCCAAGGTCACGATCGCGACACTCACCACGGCGGTCAACGCCGTGTACCGAGCGTCTCGTCTTCCCGTTGGCGTGAACGTCTTGCGCAACGATGCCCTCGGAGCTTTGGCCGTCGCAGCGGCGACGCCCGCATCGTTCATCCGGGTCAATGTCCTTTCGGGTTCCATGTTCACAGACCAAGGTCCGATTGTTGGCAAGGCCGCCGAGGTGGCGAGGTTGAGAAACCAGATCTGCCCTGATGTCAAAATCATGGCCGATGTGTTCGTGAAGCACGCAACGCCTCCAGCTGGACTCACGCTGATTGACGCGACACACGACTTGGTAGAACGTTCTGGCGCCGATGCTGTTGTCGTGTCTGGCAAGGGCACAGGAGCGCCAACGGACCTCAATGACTTGAGAGCCGTGGTCGGCGCAAGCCACCTCCCGGTTTTTGTTGGCTCCGGCACCACGGTCGACAGTGTCGCAAGTCTCCTCGAAATTGCCGACGGCGTCATTGTTGGCACGGATGCCAAACTCGACGGCGTAAGCACCAACCAGGTAGACCCGGTTCGTGCTGCTGCAATCGTGGCAGCCGCTGCCAGGTAACTCACGAGCCTCCGCCCAAGGTTGACCTCGGTTGATCTCTTACCTTCACGAACTCGACCGCCGATCCCGTCTTACCCATAGAACCGTGTGTAAGTCGATTTTGTCATTCGCCTTCGGGTCTACAGCTAGTAGAGGGATTCACCGGTAGCCCCTGTGCCCCAAGGCTTCTAGGTACCCTCAACCAATGGTCGAGGGTTATGGGGCTTCTTGGCCCGCTGGTTCTGTCTCTCGCTATCTGTACCCTTCGCCGATGAAGAAGGCTCCCCGATTCTCAGCCATGGCCTCCGCGTGGTTCGAGGCGACGTTTGATCAGCCGACGCCTTCTCAGGTTGACGGGTGGGCATCCATTGGTGCTGGGCACGACACGCTCATCCATGCACCCACGGGTTCTGGCAAGACCTTGGCTGCGTTCATGTGGGCGATCGACCACCTTGCAGGCGCTCCTTCCCCGCCTGAGCGTGAACGGTGTCGGGTGCTGTACATCTCTCCGATGAAGGCCCTCGCCTACGACATCGATCGCAATCTTCGGGCCCCCCTGACCGGAATAGCATCTGAAGCGATCCGCCTTGGCCTTGAGCCCCCCTCGCTTTCGGTTGGTATGCGCACTGGGGACACTCCGCAGTCTGAGCGTCAGGCGATGCTCCGCCATCCTCCAGACATTCTCATCACCACTCCCGAGAGCCTGTTCTTGATGTTGACATCTCGTGCTCGCGAGATACTGGCGTCCGTTGAGACCGTCATCGTTGACGAGGTGCATGCGATTGCAGGAACCAAGCGCGGCACTCATCTCGCCCTGAGTCTCGAACGGCTTGAGCAGATCACGGCTGGTCATGTTCAGCGGATAGGGCTATCTGCGACCCAGCGACCCCTCGACACGATCGCCGAGTTCCTCTCAGGAGGCACGACAGAAGCTGGAGCGTGGGTCCCGAGGCCTGTCCGCATTGTGGATGCCCCGAGCAACAAGGATCTCGACATCGAGATCGTCGTTCCCGTTTCTGACATGACTCGTCCCGACATCGACGCTCCAGATCAAGAGGATCCTCGACGGCGTTCGATCTGGCCAGCTATGTACCCGAGGCTTGTGACGCTTCTCAACGAGCACCACTCGACAATTTTCTTCGTCAATTCTCGTTCCCTCGCAGAACGCACGGCAGCCGAAATCAATCGGCTTGCAGGCGACGAGGTCGTTCAGGCTCACCACGGGTCTGTTTCGCGTGAGAAACGGCTTGCCATTGAGGACAGGCTCAAGAGTGGGGAACTCAAGGGCGTGGTCGCCACTTCGACGCTCGAACTCGGGATTGACATGGCCGCAGTCGATCTCGTCGTTCTTGTCGAGTCCCCGGGTTCCGTCGCAAGTGGGCTCCAGCGCGTCGGACGTGCAGGCCATCAAGTCGGGGCGGCATCAGTTGCAAAGGTTTTTCCAAAGCACAGGGGGGACCTTCTGGAGGCGACCGTCGTTGTTGAGCGCATGTACGCAGGGGACATAGAGCCGACAACCGTCCCCCAGAATCCGCTCGATGTCCTTGCGCAGCATTTGGTTGCAATGGCTTCGGTTGAGGACCTCGACGTTGACGAGACGTTTGCTCTCGTGCAGGGCGCCGCACCGTATCGCTCGCTGACGAGGGACGCCTTCGACGCCGTGCTCGACATGCTCTCTGGGCGATATCCGTCGGATGACTTTGCGGAGCTTCGGCCCCGGATCGTGTGGGACCGCGCAACAGGTTCAATCACCGGTCGCTCGAACGCAAAGCTTCTCGCGACGGTCAACGCAGGGACAATCCCCGATCGGGGCCTGTACACCGTGAACCTGCCTGACGGAGGACGGGTTGGAGAACTTGACGAGGAGATGGTCTACGAGTCACGGCCAGGGGACATTTTTGTACTTGGCTCTACCAGTTGGCGAATTGACGAGATCACCCACGACCGCGTGATCGTGACACCTGCACCAGGTTCTTCGGCCGCATCGATGCCGTTTTGGCACGGAGAGGGTCCAGGTAGGCCTGTTGCCCTCGGCCGAGCGATTGGTTCATTCACTCGAGTGATCGGCGCCATGGACCGCTCTGAGGCGACAGCCGCCCTCGAACGCGACTATCGGCTCGACCCTTGGGCCGCAGACAACCTTTCAGCCTTCGTCGCTGACGAACTCAATGCAACCGGTGCGCTCCCCACGGACAAGACCATCGTGATTGAACGCTTCAGAGACGAGATTGGCGATTGGCGCGTCGTGGTCCTCAGCCCATTCGGCTCCCGCGTGCATGCCCCATGGGCGCTCGCCGCTCGAAAGAGACTTCGGCAGGACATGGGCGCAGGCGTCGACGTGATCTGGTCAGACGACGGCATCATGTTCCGGTTCCCAGACGTGGACGAGGCGCCCGACACTTCCCTTGTGTTCGTCGATCCCATTGACATCGAAGACACGGTTGTAAGCGAAGTCGCCGATTCCGCGTTGTTCACAAGCAAGTTCAGAGAGTCGGCTGCCCGTGCGCTGCTCCTCCCCCGCAGGAGACCAGGAACGCGCACTCCCCTGTGGCTCCAACGTCGGAAGGCTGCCAACCTTCTCGAAGCCACCAAAGACTTTGGTTCCTTCCCCATCGTGCTCGAGACCTATCGCGAGATTCTCAAAGATCACTTCGACCTTCCAGCCCTGACCGAACTGCTCTCAGACATTGAGAAGCGAACCATCCGAGTCGTCGAGGTCGATGTCGACTCCCCCTCGCCGTTCGCCACATCGCTCATGTTCGACTTCGTCGCGTCGTTCATGTACGAATACGACGCACCCATCGCCGAACGGAGAGCGGCTGCTTTGACGCTCGACCGCAGCCTTCTGGCTGATCTTCTTGGCGAGCCAGAATTCAGAGACCTACTCGACGCTGACGTGATCGCAAGCATCGAAGCCGACCTTCAGCATCTATCAAAGGACCGCAAGATCGGATCGGCAGATGCACTCCACGACACGTTGCGCATGATCGGCCCGCTTTCGGTCACCGAGATCCAAGCAAGGCTGAAAGATTCCGAGCATGCCGGTCGTTGGCTTGAAGATCTGGTCCGGAGCGGAAGAGTCTTCATGCGGAAAGTAGGCAACAGCGAACGGGCTGTTGCCGTGGAAGATCTCGCTCGGTTGAGGGATGCCATAGGAGTGCAACCACCGCCAGGTGTGGCATCGACATTCCTCGAACCCGTCTCGGATCCGCTCGGAGACGTGGTGGGGAGATTTGCGCGAACCCATGGTCCGTTCACAACGGCGGAAGTCGCGAGTGCGCTCGGGCTTCCGGAGGCACCGACAAGAGAGATACTCAAACGGCTCGAACTCACAGGCAAGATCTCAGCCGGTGCGTTCCGGCCAGGTGGAACCGAGCACGAATGGGTATCAAGTGAAGTTCTCAAACGCATACGGCGGCGGTCTCTCGCTGCACTGCGCCAACAAGTCGAAGCGGTGGAGCCAAGCTCGTTCGCCCGGTTCCTTCCAGGCTGGCAAGGCATCGGACGAACGCGGAAGCTTGCCCTTGATGCAACAGTGAGCCAGCTCGCTGGAGCCTCCATTCCCGCATCCGTGTTCGAATCAGATATCCTCGCCGCAAGAGCGAGCGACCACGAACGAGCTCTCGACGCAGCATTGGCATCTGGGGATCTTGTGTGGGTCGGACGAGAGGCCGTCGGGACAAGAGACGGCAAGATCTCCATCTACCCGAGGGCGTCGTACGCAGCACTCAACTCTCCCAAGAGTGCCGAAGAACCAGTGTCTGAACGCCACACCTCGATCCTCGACCATCTTTCGGGCGCAGGGGCGTCGTTCTTCCCAGACATCTATACGGCGACTGGAGGTGGCGACCCGACAGATGTCGTAAACGCCATCTGGGATCTCGTGTGGGACGGGACCGTGACGAACGACTCCTTCGCAGCCGTGAGGGCGTACACCAAAAAGCGCAGACTGGCCCCACGAAAAGGACAACTCGCAAGCGCCACGCCAGCCCATGCCGCTGGCAGGTGGTACCTGACTGCGTCGCTGCGCACCGACCAGCCGAGCGGCGAGGAAGCGGCCATCGCAATCGCAAACCAGCTGCTTGACAGGTACGGGGTCGTGGTTCGCGACGCCGTTCTTGCAGAGGGCATTCCAGGCGGATTCTCCGGCCTGTACCCCGTACTGTCGAGCCTTGAAGACATAGGGAAGAACCGCCGAGGCTATTTCATAGAGGGCATGGGAGGAGCCCAGTTCGGGCTGCCAGGTGCCATTGACAGACTTCGGATTACGGACGAGACGGCTCTTGTGGTGCTTGCGGCCTGTGACCCAGCAAATGCGTACGGCGCGATCATTCCGTGGCCAGACGGACCTGGGCGGCCAACGCGAAGGGCCGGAGCGAGAGTCGCGATCCTCGACGGCCAATTGATCGCCTGGATGGATGCTGCCGGCAAACGGACCCTCGTCTATACGGACAACCTCGAACACGCGGCACGAGCGTTGCGCGAGCTAGCTCAGCGGCACGGCAAGGCATCGATCCTCGAGATTGACGGCGAAGCGGCTCACGACCACCACTTGGCACCGTCCCTTCGTGACGCAGGCTTCACTCCCGGGTACAAGGGGTTTACTGTTGGGGCCAACCGCGACAAAGCTGAGACAAACCGTGCCAGACCCCATCGACGAACTCCTCACTGAGATTCTCTCAATCTCAACCCAACTGAGGAGTCTCGAGCCTGATTCTGCAGAGGCGATTCGACTCGACGAACGCAAAGAGGAACTGCGGGACCTCGCCAAGCAAACAGCAGATGCCGGTCGCCACCCAGAATCCGTCGCTACCCAGATCGAATCACTCGAACAACGGCTTGCTCAAATCAATGGGATGCTGATTACCCAGGGGTTCGCCGAACGGCGGCAAGGCAAGGTAATTCAGGACCCCGGTGCGTACAGCCACAACATCAACAAAGCGATCGAGGCCGATCACGCCGCCGAAGTTGAATCCATCAACAAACAGCTTGCCAGGCTGAAGGCCATCGGCGCTACCGACCAGCCAGAAGACACGCCGATCTAGGCCAAACCTGGGAGCAACTCACGGAGCCCGGCGGTCAGAAGGCCGAAGCCAAGGGCCATGAGCAGGATTCCCATGATTCTCGATAGCACACTGACGCCCACGTTCCCGAGAACTCGTTTGATTGGGCCGGCGAAGAGCAGCACAAGAGCGACCAGCACCGCGACGGCGAATCCAACTCCCGTGATTGCAGCGATATCTCGGACGCCAGGAAATGCAACTGTTTGGGTAATCACAAACGCCATCGTGCCCGCACCGACCGACAACGGGATCGTCAGAGGAACAACAGCCGTGGAGCGCCACTGACTCGGGTCGCTTTCCGAGCCTTCTGGCACCACCTTGCTCGCAGGGCCCTGGAACATGGGCACACCAAGCAAAAGGAGGACAAGCCCGGCAGCCATCTGGAGTTGCGGCACCCCGAGCCCGAAGAAGAAGAGCACTCCCTTGCCAAGCCACGCCGTCAAGGCCATGACCACGAAGGCAACGAGGCCGACCCGTCTGGCCGTTCGATTCCGTATGTCGTCCGGGTAATCCTTGGTGATCGTCAAGAACGGACCAAGAAGCAACAGAGGGTTCACAATGGCGACAAGACCGAGCGACGCAGTCAACAGTTGGGTGAACGACATCTCCATGGTGCCTGAGGCTAACCCAGTGAAAACCACGT
This sequence comes from Actinomycetota bacterium, assembly GCA_027728645.1. Classification (GTDB taxonomy): domain Bacteria; phylum Actinomycetota; class Acidimicrobiia; order Spongiisociales; family UBA5794; genus UBA5794. The sequence goes on from JAQCAA010000039.1 coordinate 11,306, forward strand.
CAACATCTCCGCTCGGTCGGCACGACGGACCAATCGAATCTATGCTTGCAACAATGCATGTTCTCGTCGCAACAGCAGGGACTCTCTCTCCCGAACCAGTCGTCGCATTTGCGCGCCACCTCGTCGGCGGCACAGGGTCGGTCACCGTGGCGACGGTCGTTGAGGTTCCACGCTCGTTCCTTGAAGAAATTAACCAGGGCGACTGGCACCCGCTTCGGGAAGGCGAGAAGCAAGTGTCAGAGTCAGCTGTCGTGGCTCAGTACCTCGAGGAGCGAGCTCACAGGCTTACCGAGCCCATTCGATTGGCACTCGAGGAAGCCCACATACCATGCGAGATCCTTGTTCTCGAAGGCACCGACGCTGCGTCAGCGATCAGTACCGCCGCATCTCAACTCAACGCTGACGTAGTCATCCTTGGCGCGACCAAGCAGATCTTTGAACATGGCGCGTGGGAGTCGGTCTCGAGCAGGGTCATGATTGAGTCAGGCAAAGCGGTCCTCGTGGTTCCTGAAGCCCGCAAGGACTCAGACGAGCCAGAAACGATTGAGCATTTCGGTCAGTTTCCCGAGTCTTCTCTCTCCACGTAGGCGGTCAGCGCGGCGTACGAGGATGGAACGAACCCGCTCCGGTTGGTTGCCAGTTCTTGGCGGAGATCGGCCATCGTCCACCATCGCACATCGTCACTCTCTCCAGCCAAAGCGGTGGTTGCGCCATGCCCAACTGCCAACACGACGGTATGGATGGCAGGAAACGCATCGTCGGCACCAGCGATGACCACAAACGGTCTTATTGTCGCGATCGTCCGCCTCTCGTCGATCTGGTCCTCTGACATTCCCTCGATCGAGGTAATCGCAACTCCGGTTTCCTCCGAAACTTCCCGACGTATCGCATCGAGAGGCTGCTCGCCGGCGCGCCACCTGCCGCCAGGGATTTCGAAGAGTCCGAGAACGGGCTCGTTCGGACGATTTCTGCGCTGCAGCAAGATGTCGCCAGTGGTCGGGTCTCTCACGATTGCCCTGATCACAGGCACCATAACATTCTCTGAACCGCTCACAGGGACATCAACTTCAACCGACTTCTGACCATCCCACATCACGTGTCTGCCTGTCACGGTGCCACAGCCGGCTTGACGCACTTGAGGTCAGCACCCCGACCGAGGTCACGGATGTCTTGTTCGAGGGAAACGCACGCTGCGGTCCACACAGCCTGCCCGTCGGCAAACCCCGAGCCAGCGAGTGCAAGCTCAATATCTGTCATCGACTGTGACAACGCGACCGCGTCGCGCATCGCAGGAAGAGACTGGTGTACGGAAGACACGACTTCAACATACGCCGCATGTCCATCTACCAAGTCCGAAGGAGGATTCAGCTCCGACATAGAAACGACATACCGGTTGATGGCGTCATCGAGGAGAGCGAGATAGCTAGCTGTCTCGCCGCTCACAAGGATCACCGCTGCTGTGACCAGGGCTACGCCGCCTGCGTCGGTGAGCTCACCGACCTTGCGCTCAACGTCACGTTGGTAGCGGAGGGACAGAGACTGTGATTCTTCGACATATAGCGCGGAGATGGTCGTGATTTGATCCGCGTACTCGTCAAGGGTGAGGGAATCTTCGCCTGCACACCCGGCGAGAGCAACGGCACTCAGGACAACCAGCCAGAGCAATTTCATTGCGACTGAGACTTCGCGTCGCGGAACTGTGTCTCGAACAGGTGCGTATACAGGCCGTTTGCGTCCAGAAGCGATTCGTGGGTTCCTGACTCAACGATTCGCCCACCATCAACCACCAGAATCTTGTCAGCGTTCACAACGGTCGACAGCCGGTGCGCGATCACAAGCGATGTCCGTCCTTCCATGATTCGCTCGAGGGCTTCCTGAACGAGGGCTTCGGACAGAGCATCGAGATGGGATGTGGCTTCATCGAGAATCAGGATTGAAGGATTCTTAAGCATCACACGGGCAATGGCGACCCTCTGCTTCTCGCCCCCGGAAAGTCGGTATCCGCGCTCTCCAACTCGCGTGCTCATTCCGTCGGCGAGCGAGTCGATGAAATCCAAAATGTTCGCAGCCGCCGCTGCAGACCGCAGTTCGTCCATGGTGGCACTTGGTTTCGCGTATCGAAGGTTCGCCTCGACGGTGTCATGGAACAAATAGGTCTCTTGAGTGACGACGCCAACACTCTTGGCGAGCGTGTCGAAGGCAAGCTTGCGCACATCTATGCCGTCGATCTGCACAGACCCTTGTGAAACGTCGTAGAGGCGAGGCACAAGATATGTCAGCGTGGTCTTTCCTGCTCCCGACGGGCCAACCAGAGCAACGGTCTGACCCGGTTTGGCTTCGAATGTCAGATCCTCGAGTGCCCATCCTGCGAGCGACCGCTTCTGGACCTCGTCCAGTTGGCCAGAATCGCGCCATCCGAATCTCCTGACGGACTCAAGCCCTGCATCCATGCTTTCGTCGTAGGTGAACCACACATGGTCAAACTTCACGGCTCCTCTCACCTCGTCAAGGACGGTCGGTGTTTCCGATTCGGCAATGTCGATCGGCATGTCGAGCACCTCAAACACCCGCTCGAACGAGACAAGCGATGTTGTGAACTCGACCCGTGCTGTCGAGAGTGCAGACAGTGGCCCATAGAGCGACCCGAGGTATGCGCTCAGCGCAACGATGGTTCCAATCGTGAGGTCTCCGTTGATCGCGAGGTATGCCCCGAGCCAGAACGTGATGGCTGTTCCAACAGCTGACACCACCCCAAGAGCCATGAAGAACCAGCGCCCAATCGTCGCCTGCCTCACACCGAGATCCCTGACCTCCCCCGCGTACTCAGTGAAGCGACCTTCCTCTTGTGCAGTTCTCCCGAACAGTTTGACGAGGAGCGCGCCAGAAACAGAAAGGGTCGCTTGCATCACCGTGTTCATGTTGGCGTTGGATTCCATCTGCTCGCGACGGATGTCCCGCAACCGCGAACCGACTCTGCGGGAGGCGACGAGAAAGAGCGGAAGGATCAGCAACGACAGCAACGTCAGCCGCCACTCCATCCGGAGCATGATGATCAGCGTCGCAACGACGGTGAACACATTGGCACCGAGCGTGACGAACGTGCCGCTCACAGCCTGCTGGGCACCAATGACATCCGAGTTCAGCCGAGACATCAGCTCGCCAGTCTTGGTATTCGTGAAGAAGCCGAGCGACATGCCTTGAAGATGGACAAAGAGCTGGCGCCGAAGATCGAAGATGATGCCCTCACCCATTGCGGCGCTCGCGCGCCTCTGGGCGACACCCACAACGCCGTTGATGAGTGGAACGGCAATCATCAGCACACCAAGCCACGTCACGAGCGTGAGGTTTCCGTCGGGAATCGCTGTGTCTATGAGACCCCGCATCAGCAGCGGTGGCAACAGGGAAAGCATCGAGATCACGACGATGGTGATCAGAACGACCACGACCTCAACCTTGTAACCCTTTGCGTATCCGAGCACGCGCCTCAGCAGCACCCTGTCGATCTTTGGGGTCGCCTGCTTCTCATCTGCCTGGAGGTACGCCCCCCAGCCCCTATGCACTATGTGTCCGAACAGTCATGGCGCCAAAGATAGGGGCGACACAACCGGCGATGTACGCACCGCAACGGGCTCTACTGATCCGAGAGCAGATCCGACATTGCCGTGAACGAATCTGCGACTTCCATGCACAACTCTTGAGAAACTTCCGAGCGGCAGAACAGTTCGTATCTCATTGACTCCTGTGTCCACCCGAGGCTGAGACCGTCAGGGACGACGACAGAAATCAGCTGACTTCGTTGTCTGATCGTGTCGCTAGCCGCACGACCAACACGAAGTACACCAAGGCGGCCGGTGTCGGACTGGTACGGATCTGTCGTCCAAAGTCCGAACGCAGCCGAAGTGTCGGGATCGAGCGTCCCTGTTACCTCGTCATAGACGAGCTGACTTGTCACCCACAGAACCTTTTCTGGCAGCAATGATGGGAACATGAGGAACGGGAGGGCGTCGGCGATCTCTCCGCGTGACGACTGCACGAAGCGACTGTTTCCGACCTTTCCTCTCCATACGTCAGCGATGACGGCTTCTGGCTCGCCCCTGAACTGCGGATCCTTCTGATCGTTGAACCACAGGACATCCACCGATGCAACTGCGACCTCTCCCGCTGCCCCAACGGCGACTGTCGGCACGGTAACGGTGGTCGTTGTCGCTCCCTGGGCGTAGTCACGGGTTCGATCACCTACTCCATCGAGCAGACCTGCCTCGCCGCAACCAACGGCGGCGAGAGCCAGAACAGTGATAAGAACCATGCGCTTCACACTGAAATCATGCCACGGAATCCGACCAACCGTCATCACCTCTACTCTGACCGACCATGAATTCAGACAGACTCGCGGTTGCGCGCAACAAGCTGACAGGAGACGGGCCGCTCGACACTGCGATGTCTCGAGCGGTGCTGGCAGCGGTCAGCAGCGGTGAAATGCCAGAGACATTCGAAGTCGGGACCGCACACCGAGTCTTGGCCTTTGGCAAGCACGACACAACCTCAGAGGGCTTCGCCCGAGCCGTCAGCGTCGCGAGCGACAGCGGTTTCCAACCAACCGTCCGGATTGCAGGTGGCAGGGCAGCAGTATTCCATGAGGCAACGATCCGCTTCGGTTGGACAAGGACGGTTGAGGACCCTGCAACAACCATCCACGACGGATTCCGCCTCATGTCCAAAATGGTGACCGACACCCTCGGGGTTTTTGGCATCCACGGCATCGTCGGAGAAGTACCAGGCGAGTACTGCCCTGGGGCCTACAGCGTGCACATTGCTGGGAAGAAAGTCATGGGCGTCGGGCAACGCCTCACGCGAAACGCTGCACATGTCGGTGGCGTGATTGTGATGGACAACAGCGAAGCGATCAATGACGTCTTGATCCCAGTGTACGAACTGCTCGGCATCCCACTCGATCCCGAAGCCACCGGCTCTGTCGCGGATGCCCTGCCAATAGATACAGACACATTCGCTGATGCGTTCACGACAATCGTCGCAGGCGGTCGTCCCATCGACATGATTGAGATCCCCGACGCTGTCAGAGAGCAAGCGGCCACGTTCAGACCCGACCATGACCCCGCCCCGACCATGACCCCGCTCCGACCCG
>JAQCAA010000040.1 GCA_027728645.1 Actinomycetota bacterium
TCGAGGAAGCAAACGAACAGATGCTCCCTGTTGAAGGGCTTCAACAGGTCGGCACAGGCTCTCTCACCTCAAGGACCTGGATGCAGCCATCGATCTCCGTGCTAGCAATCGATGCGGTTCCGATAGCAAAAGCCATCAATCAGATCGTGCCCGAGGCGAGCGCAAAGGTCAGCATGCGCATCCCACCAGGGCAAGACACAGACGCTGCAATGGATGCTCTTGTCGAGCATCTGCGTCAAAGTGTCCCATGGGGAGCAAGTGTCACAGTGACCCCTGGGTCGAAAGGGGATGCCTTCGCACTCGATACTGCCGGGCAAGCCTATGACGCCTACCGAACGGGTATGAGCGCTGGCTACGGTCGAGACCCAGTGGAGATAGGACAAGGTGGCTCGATCCCGTTAGTCGCAGCATTCTCTGCCATCTATCCAGATGCAGCGATTCTGATCGTTGGCGCATCGGATCCAATGAGCCGTTACCACGGGCCGAACGAGAGCGTTGGGCTTGCAGACTTTGAGAGCGCCATCGTATCTCAGGTGATTGCGCTGATGGAGCTGGCCACCTAGAGCACCGGATCCCTACCCTCCGAGAATGCGTCGACCCTCTGTCGCTTTGATACTCATCGCTGCCGCCGCCCTAGCGGTGGTGCTTGCCGTGCGCGTGACAGGCGATGCACCATCGGACATTGCGCCGACAACATCGGTGGCACCTGACGCGAATGTCGGGCAACCAGACACGACCGCTGCAAACCTAACGACGTCAACGACCGCATGGACAGGCCTGACAGTCCCCGTAGGTTCCACAGCGTGCGACCTCTATGGAACGTGGGCACCAACAGGAACCGTCACGAATACCGATCTAACCGAAGCGTCAGGGCTCGCCGTAAGCCGCACAACCCCAGGCGTGCTGTGGTCCCACAACGATTCCAGAGACGGACCGAGACTCTACGCGTTCCGATCTGACGGAACCGATCTCGGCGTGTTCGATGTTCCAGGAGGATTTGCTTTCGACTGGGAGGACATGGCAGCGGGCCCAGACGCGAACGGCCAAGGCAACTTCCTGTATATGGGCGATATCGGGGACAACTTCGACATCCGCGAGGGCGTAATAGCACTCCATAGAGTCGAGGATCTGGACCCAGCTTCGATGACAGACCGGTTCCCTCATTCGGATCCGATTGCCCTCGAGTACCCAGAGGGAAACCACGATGCGGAGGCCCTCTTCATCGACCCGATCGATCCCTCGGTCTACATCATCACAAAGTCTCGTGACCAAGCGCTCGTGTACCGAGGCTCGATCGAAGTGAACGGAGCGAGAACCAGACTTGAGCTGATGGCAACACTGTTTCTCGGTGCGGAAGTTTCTGGGGCAGATATCAGCCCTGATGGGTCGGTCATTGCCTTGCGTGGATACCGAACGGTGTGGATGTGGACCCGCAGTGAGGGACAAACTATTGCCCAGGCCCTGGCGGCGGAACCGTGTGAAGGCCAGAGTCCAACTGAGACGCAAGGCGAATCAATCGCCTTCGACACCAACTACTCGTACTGGACGGTGAGCGAGGGTTTATCGCCCGCGGTTCACCGTGTTCCGTTCGACGGCTGATCGTTCGCGAGTTTGTGCTCAACAAGCGCCCGCACGTTCGAAACCGACTTGGCGTACCAGACCGCCCGAATACGGTCTCTCGCTTCAACTGACAGATCACCTTGCGAAGCGTTCCGCTTTCGGCGCTGACCCATCACCTCGTAGAGGACCACAGCGGCGGCGACAGAGATGTTGAAGCTCTCGGTGAAACCACCCATGGGGACGGTGATCACCTCGTCCGCACCGTGCCGAGCCTCCGTGGTCAAGCCTTCTAGCTCGTTGCCGAAAACTAGAGCACAACGCCGAGTGAGATCGGTGTCCCAGGCCGGAGCTACACCCTCACCGACGTCAGCGGCAACGATGCGGTACCCATCTTTCCTGAGTTGGTCGAAGCACTCCTTCGTAGATTCCCACCGATAGCGGTCTACCCACTTGTCGGCACCTTGGGTGATTCGCTTGGATCGCTTGTACTTGGTAGCCGTGTCTATGGCGTGCACCTTTTGAACACCGAACCCGTCAGCGGTTCGCATGACCGCTGACACGTTTCCGAGATCGACCATCCCCTCAACCACAACAGCAACATTCTCAGTTCGCCGATCGAGCACAGCCTCAATGTTGGCTCTTCTGGTCTCGGAGACATGGGGGGTGAGCATGATCGCTAGATCCTTCGGCGAGACTCTCCCACCGTCGAACTGAAACCAACTCGGATCGTCTGTCCTGAGAGACGCAACGAGGTCACGCATTTCTGACGGGGTCGCAGTTTTGCGGTCCGTAGTTTCGCCCGAGATATCAACCACCGTCGCCTGTTAGCGAGGGATCGAGGTGCGCTTGAATTCGTTGACGTTCGTCCACTCAAGCATGTCAATGACGCGTTTCAGGTCATCGTGCTTGTGTCGTTCCATGAATCGGACGAAGACAGCTTCGCCTCCCGAAATGAACGTCGGTACTCCGAAGACCCCATGACTGGCTACCAGGTCAGTGTGCTCGGTCTCAAGCGTTTTTGCAGCCACACCGGAGCCGACAGCGGCACTGACGGATGCAGAGTCGAGCCCGACGGAGGCGGCCACATCACTGAGGACCGCCGCATCATCAATGTCACGAAGATCGTCGTGTTTGGCGGTGAACAACGCGACGTGGAAGCTCGGGAAGGTTTCTGGATACTCATCACGAACCACGATCGACCAAAGCAGAGCGAGGACTCCTCTGCCCATCTCACCTTGTACGTTGCGGTCCCACACCGGCACGTCTGTGTGGTCCAAATGGTTTTGTGCGAGAGAGAACGGCCGGAAGGAAACATCGTAGTCAGCACCGTCGGCCATCGACTCAACAAGCGACTCGTTCGCGATCCTCGCAAACGGGCAGAGGTAGTCGTACGTAATCGCAAACGATGTCATTGTCTCTCCTTGATACACAGGAACCCTAGAAGTCCTAGAGCAGCACCGGGACGATCAGCCACTGAATCGATACACGGCAACGCGACCGGATTCGTCGGCGCACGTGTCGCACGACACCCGGAAGTCGTGGAATCGGTACCCAGACCGTTCAGCAGTCCTGATGGATCCCGCGTTGTCGGGATGGATCTCAAGCTCGATCGGCCTGCCGGATCGAGCGTCTGCGACCTCAGCCGTCATGATGCTCAACGCACGAGAGGCGTAGCCGCGCCGCCGGTGGTCTGGCGCAATCCAATACGAGATCTCGATTCGATGATCGCTGACGGAAACCTTTGCGCTTCCGACTGAATCACCACAGCAATCGATCACAAGCCGACTGCGGTCCACCGACCTCCACCAGGAAGTCGAGTCCTCAACAGCTTCCTCTCGAGACCAGCGGATGATCTCATCGTCAATGTTTGCGGCATACCAATCCGAGTCACTCTCTGCGATCGGGCGCAGAACGAGGTCGATCATGCGGAGCGCCTACTGACCGTGATCCACCACGAGCGCATCGAGTGCCACCAACACCATGTCATCGAACGAGCGCTCTCGCTCGGATGAAGACGTTTCTTCCGATGTGATCAAGTGGTCAGACACGGTCAAGACCGCGAGCGCTCTCACGCCCTCTTCGGATGCGATTCCATAAAGCCCTGCCGTCTCCATTTCGACAGCGAGGACATTCATACGCTGCCAGATCGCGAGAGCATCAGCCACAGGGTTGTAGAAGCTGTCGGATGTATGGACATTTCCGACATGAACCGTGTGTCCGCTCGTCTTGGCTGCTGCGACCGCAGCTGCAAGTAACTCATAGTCAGCGGTCGCCGCGTAGTCCCATCCACCGTATCTGGCTCGATTCACACCAGAGTCGGTACCGGCGCCGATCGCGATCACAATCTCTCGCAACCCAACATCGGTCGAAATCCCGCCGCACGAGCCCACCCTGACGAGCCGTTTCACGCCGTAATTCCGGACGAGCTCCGTGATGTAGATGGACGCAGAAGGAACACCCATGCCTGTCCCCATAACGGAAACCGGCATTCCCTTATACGCACCGGTGAATCCGAGCATGTTGCGAACATTCGTGATCTGTGTCGCACCGTCGAGGAACGACTCGGCGATGTACTGCGCTCGGAGCGGGTCGCCAGGCAGAAGCACTGCCTCTGCAAATGCGTCGTCTGAGGCTGAAATGTGGGGCGTCGGCATAGTTGTCGTCCTCCGTCGTGGGTCCCACTCTAGGGCTCGTTCGAGGATCCGGTCGTCTCGGGCTCGGTGTCGAACCGCGGCCTTGAATAGAGGCTCACCAGACGGGCAACAACGGTCACGAGCAGGATTTGCCCGACGACAGCCTCCATTGAGGCGAGGAATCGTCCCACCGAACCGACTGCCGCCAAGTCTCCGTAGCCAACCGTTGTCAATGAAACTACCGAGAAGTACATGAAGCTCGTTGTTGGTTCGTGTTGACCAAAGAAGTCGGTTCCAGAAACATCCTGTATCCCGAGGAAGGCGTAGTTGAACGCGATAGCGAGAAGGAAATACACCGCAATCGCCCCGAGCAGCGTGCTGCCTGTCACAACCTGCTGCATCATCACCCTGCGCAGAACAAGGACAGGGGCAAGTATCGCTATCAACGCCCAAACCACACTTGGACGAAACGCGACGCCGGCGTCCCCGGATGCCGAAGCCCAATCAATGACCAGCAGGAGGACAAGTCCGCCGATGGTCGCCCAAACGGCTATTCCTGCGATCCGTCTCGGGCGCCTCGCAACCCCGGAGGTCCTCATCACCACGGTGAGGGTGAAGCCAACAATGAGCGTGACGCCCAGCAATGCGAGGTCGGACCAAACGCCTCCTTCTGGGTTCTCGAGATCGATCAGAGCAAGGATCGTGACAGAGAGAACGGACAGTCCAAGCACGAGCCTGAAACGATCGAGATGTTCCCCTTGATCGTCGAAGATCTTCATGAGCTACTCAGATTCCCCGCGGCCGCGTTCGCCATGAGGTGACAAAACGTGCCCGCCTTATCGATTCGAATATGAGATATAGGCGGTCACACCTGCCGCAGCGAGGCCGACCTGTATGACAAGCTTGATCCAGTCGACGCCACCCGTTTCTCCAACACCGAGCGCCGCGGCCGCGAAGCCTCCAACGACAGCCGCTGCAATACCAACGAGGATTGTCATGCCGAGCGAAATGTCTTGTTTGCCTGGGAGCACGAGGCGGCCGAGCGAACCGATGATCAACCCTGTAACAACAGCTCCAATAATGATTCCCATGCAGTTTCTCCGTTCGACTTTGAAAGCAGCCTAGAAGAAACAGAGGTCCAGGTAGCAGCTACTCGGCCGTCTGCATGTCCCTATGCTCGACAGTTCCGTCGGCATGAAGTGCGAACCGACCTTCGTCCCGTGCATGGACCGGATCCCTGGTGGACCACGGCCAACCCCCAAAGCCCGTCTCTTGATAATCGGCAAAGGCCTGGCGAAGGTCCTCGGGAGTATTCATTACGAATGGGCCGAGTTGAAACACAGGCGCCCCGATCGGTCGGCCCTGGAGCAGCAGGAACTCGGCTGGCGATCCCGTATTGGTGATTCGGATCGACATATCCGACCGGAGGTGCACCCCTGTCCCGACGGCCACATCAACACCATCCACATCGACACGTGACCCCTCGAAAAAGTGAACCATCCGGTTGAGCCCAGCCACATCGGCTGGGACATCCCACGCCGCCCCTTCATCGAGCCTTATGAGCCAGATAGCAAGGTGACCAGTTTCCTCGGATGCCCACGAGTCGGGCGGGGCCGCCGGTGGAACGTTGCCGGCCATTGGACCAGCGATGACATCGATGCTTACGCCAGCCGCAGGAATCACCGTTGGAATGTCCTCGGACCACAGCATCGCAAAGTAGGCAGGAACCATCTTCGACTCTGGTGGGAGGTTCAGCCAGATCTGGAACAGTTCAAGGGGATTGTCACGACCTTGCTGGATGAGCGGGAACATCTCGCTGTGTTGGATGCCGGCACCGGTGGTCAGCCACTGGACATCCCCTCCGCCATACCGAGCCGTTGCACCGAGCGAATCTGAGTGGTCCACATAGCCCTGGCGAACGACGGTGACCGTCTCGAAACCTCGATGAGGGTGTTGAGGAAACCCTGGCACGGAGTCACCGTGGTACATGCTCCAACCATCTGTTCCAGAGAAGTCGGACCCGATCTGTCTTCCAGCGAGAGAGGCGGTCGGGCCTTGGACCTCGTTGCCCTCTGGGTATTCATCGAGGTGATGCATCGTCATGATGAATGGGTCAAGCCCGTGCCACTGGAAACCAAGGTCCATGAGCCCAATCACTGCCCCGCTACTGCTGTTTGACATAATCACTCCAGTTGCATCGTGTCTTGGACTCGAAGGCGGGCCCGACGTTGGTTCCAACCACATCCCCGCCTCGTAATTCCCAGCCGGATAACCGAACGTCGTTGGTCATTTGACGTCAACGCTGACCCTGTGCACAACATTGTTGCCGTAGCCGGTTGTGTTCCAGCGAGGCTCAAGCGGCTGGGATCGACCGTCGGCATCCGTTGCTCTCGCAACGATCTCGGCTCGTGATGGCCCAACCACCACGGAGCAGCTCCACGGAACAGCTGCATACGGCGTCAACTGTTCACCGAGATCGGCGTCAGACCACGACCGTCCACCGTCTCCCGAAACGGAAACGTTGACAATCTGAGAAGCGGACGACCAAGCCGCGCCTTCAACCATGAGCTGACCTCGCAACACAGACGACGAATCAGCAGGCGAAGCAATCAGTGCCCGCAATTGAATCGGACCCACAGGAGCCGCCTCGGTGACTTCCTCGTCTCCGTAGTAGCGATACTTGCGGACGAAGTGTCCCACGAAAGGCTCCGTCACCGACCGAACACTGCGGAGCCACTTGACCGACTTCATGGCGTATTCACCCGGCACCACGAGACGTATCGGCGCACCATGCTCCCTGGAGAGCGGCGTTCCTGCCATCGACCAAGCCAACATGGCGTCGCCCGTGGTGGCCTCGTCGACAGTGATCGAGAATTCGTAGGCGATGTGCCCATCCTCTGGCACAACACCTTCGTCTGCGCCTCGAAAGACCAGCTCGACGGCGTCGCTCGGAATCTCGAACGAAGCGAGCACATCCCGAAGCCAGACGCCTTCAAACGACGTCATCGAGGCTCCACCGAGAGTCCACGGGGTGCCTCCTGGGACCGGATTCATCAGAGTGCGGCCGTTTCCTGCACACTCAAGCATCATGGTGACGCTGGCCGCCGGAAAGGCTCTGAGATCGTCGAGTGTTCGTTCGTACTCGCGAACAAGGGACAGTGCGATAGCCCAGTCGTCTTCACCTCGGCTTGGAATTGGGAAGTTGCTTCGCACGTAGGCGTGGTCCTGGGGCACAACGCGACCGTCTTGGTGGCTAAGCGGTGTTCCGGCATTTGGAGGCTCCAGGCTGACAAGCTCAAGGTGAGCAGCCCAGTCGGTCGCGAAACTCATTCTGAAACAATCGCCACAGTCAGCACCTCTCTCGCAGGAGAGAATACCCGTGACCGGATGGCGGCCTGCCACCACCGAAGAGACAGACCTCGCAGGTACGAGTCGAGGGAACGTCCTCCCTATTGCTGACTTTCCATCTTGTGAATTTCTTCACAATATGGTATTCTTCGTATGAGAGACATGAATAGTGAGACCAACTTCGCGGACAGTACTGGAATCGTTTGGGCCACCCCCGCCCTCATTGATGTACTCCTTGACGCGGTAGACCAGTCTGGATTCCTCTCGCCACAACGGCCACAGGAACCGACGCAAGATTCTCTTACCCCCAAGCATCGGCACAGGGCGCAAGTTTTCACGTTGAACCAGTCGCGGAAGGACCCAAAATGCAAAGAATCCTGATACTCGGCGCAGGCACTGCCGGAACGATGGCGGCAAACCTCCTCCGTAAGGAGCTGTCGGACACGTACGAGATCACCATCGTCGACGAGGACGAGATCCACTACTACCAGCCAGGCTTCTTGTTCCTCCCATTTGGAACCTATGAGCCATCTGATGTGATGCGGACTACGCGCGAGTTCCTTCACAAGGGGATTCGCTACATCAACGAATCGGTGCTCGAACTTTCGCCAGCCGATGACATCGTCAAGCTCGGCGACGGAACAGTTCTTGAATACGACCACTTGATCATCGCCACCGGTACGCATCCGACTCCGAGCGCGACACCGGGGCTCGAATCAGATGAGTATGGAAAGACCGTCCACGACTTCTACACCTTTGACGGTGCGATCGCCCTCAAGGACGCTTTGGACAAGTTCACGGAGGGACGGCTCGTGGTGAATTTGATCGAGATGCCGATCAAATGCCCAGTAGCTCCCCTTGAGTTCACCTTCCTAGCAGAAGCCCGCTTCACCGACCTCGGCATCCGCGACAAGGTGGAGATTGTGTATGTGACACCGATGAGCAACGTGTTCACCAAGCCTGTCGCATCTGAGCACCTTGGGGACATGTTCGATCGTCGCGGAATCAAGCTCGAACCGGACTTCTACCTCGAAAGGGTGGATGCTGAAGGCAAGAAACTGATCTCATACGACGAACGTGAGGTCTCGTATGACCTCCTCGTGACGGTACCTATCAACATGGGAGCCTCATTCGTCGGAAAAGCGGGGATTGGAGATGAGCTCAACCACGTGAAGGTTGACCCGCTGAACTTCCAGTCTGCGGAATTCCCGAACATCTTCGCTCTCGGTGACGCCGCGAATCTCCCAGCGTCAAAGGCCGGATCAGTGGCGCACTTCGCTATGGATACGTTCATCCCGAACTTCGCGAACTACCTGATGGGTCAACCGATGACCCACGAATTCGATGGGCATGCCAATTGCTACATCGAGACCGGCCATGAGAAGGCGCTGCTTATCGACTTCAACTACAAGACCCAACCGCTTCGTGGGAAGTACCCAGTCCCAGGAATCGGACCTTTCTCGCTGCTGGAGGAATCAGGGGTCAACCACCTTGGGAAGCTTGCCTTCCGTTGGATGTATTGGCACCTGCTTCTCCCAGGCAGACACATGCCGGTCTCGTCTGAAATGTCGATGGCTGGCAAAGAGGTGGTCGTCGAATGACCCAGCACACGCCCAAAGATATTTATCGAAACAACACACCACAGGAGGTGCACCATGCCACTGGCAGCAATCGCAGATAGAGAAGTCAGCGTCGACGCCGAGGGTTTCATGACCGAGTACGACGAGTGGGACGAGGCGCTGGCGCCAAAGCTTGCCGAGAACATCGGACTAGGGGTTCTGACAGAAGATCACTGGAAGGTCATCCACTTTCTTCGCTCAGATTTCGCAGAGAACGGCGAAACCCCGACCCTGCGGCGCGTCGCAACCGTCGGCGCGATTCCCACCAAGGAGCTATTCGGGCTGTTTCCGAAAAAGCCAGCTCGCAAGATGGCGTATGTCGCAGGCCTGCCGAAGCCTGTCGGCTGCATCTAGAAGGAGAGACCAATGACAACAACAGAAATCGCACCAGCCATCGTCCCAGACTTCGGAGACGAGGATGAAGGTCGCAAGATTGCGTTCGTTTGCTCGAAGGGCACGCTCGATATGGCGTACCCGGCGTTAATAATGGCCTCAGGGGCCCTTGAACAGGGGATAGAGACACACATCTTCTTCACGTTCTGGGGAATGGACATGATCAACAAGAAGACGATGGGTGATCTCAAGTTCACCCCAGTTGGGAATACAGCCACTCACATGCCAATGGCGCTCACGCCGTTTCCCGGCATGACAACGATGGCAACAAGAAACCTCCGCAAGTCGATGGCGGCGCTCAACATCCCTGATGTGCCAACGTTCTTGAGCCATCTGTCTGATATGGGCTGTCATTTGTGGGCATGCAAGATGTCCGTTGACATGTTCGACCTCAAAGAGGAAGACATGACAGATGACCTCGACGGTGTCCTGAACGTCAGCGACTTCATCGAGATCATCGCAGGCGCACAGACGATGTTCATCTGACATCGAAGTCGACGGGGCTGTTCAATCCGCTCCGTCACGCTTCGTGTCAGGACTCGGCTGGGTACACGATCTGGCAGAAGCCGTGGTTGCAGTACCCGCCTGGGTTCTTCGCGAGATATTGCTGGTGGTATTCCTCGGCATAGAAGAACGGTCCAGCCTCTTCGATTTCTGTCGTGACACGGCCGAAGCCAGACTCCAGGAGTCCCCCTTCGTAGGCCTCCTTTGACGACAAAGCCATTTCCCGCTGCTCCTCGGAAGTCCAATAGATCGCTGACCGGTATTGGGTCCCTGCATCGTTTCCTTGACGATTCAGAGTCGTCGGGTCGTGCTGCTCCCAAAAATGTTTGAGCAGCACATCAAGCGACGTCTGTCGAGGGTCATACACAACGATCGCAGCCTCTGCATGTCCGGTTCGGCCAGAGCAGACCTCCTCATAGGTCGGATTCTCCGAGATTCCCCCCTGGTATCCGACGGCGGTTGTGATGACGCCTGGGAGCTGCCAGAACACTCGTTCCGCCCCCCAAAAACAGCCCATTCCGAAGGAAACGACCTCGGATCCTTCAGGAAACGGTGGCAGCATCGACGACCCATTAACAAAGTGAACGCCGGAGATTGTGACTGGCTCCTGGCGTCCTGGCAGCGCGGTTTCTGGTGTTGGCATCTGTTTCGGCTTTCTTTTGAACATACTCGTAGAACACCGTAGCCCTTGATCCCGTTCCCAGGATTGTGGCGTGGGTGCTATGAGTCTGTACCGTGGAGCCGTGAGAAAGACATTTGAACGAATCCAGACCGCGTTCCAGAGTCGTGGTGCAGCCGCTTTCTTGCTCGCTGCGGTCGTCCTCGGGGTTCTGGTTGGGTTCGCCACGGCAGTGATGGCGTGGGGGATCGACGTACTCGAAACACTTACGGCTGAGTTCGGGGAATGGTCCGCATGGGGCAGGGCGGCATTCCTCGTCACCATCCCTCTCGGCATCCTCGCTTCTTGGCTGCTCAACAAACGCTGGGGGCCTGGCGTTTCAGGTGGTGGCGTGACCGAAACAATGGTTGGACTCGGTCTGCACGGCGGCTATCTGCCGACCCGAGTGGTTCCAGCCAAGATTGTCGCCACCGTGGCCGTCCTCGGTACGGGGGGCTCGGGCGGGCGAGAGGGTCCAGCAGCCCTTATCGGTGCTGCGATTGGGTCTTCCCTTTCGAGATACACAAACTTTGACCACGACAAGATCCGAAGCCTTGTCGCCGCTGGGGCCGGAGCTGGCATTGGGGCAAGCTTCAACGCCCCCATAGCCGGAATGCTCTTTGCAATGGAAGTCATCCTCGGCTCTTTCGCAATCCGGCACCTCAACGCCGTGGTCATCGCATCCGTTGGCGCCGCGGTCACCAGCCATCTCCTCCTTGGCGAAGAACAATTCCTGACGTCTCCCCCACACGCTCTGGGAAGCTTCGCCGAGCTCCTGCTCTACATTCTTCTTGCCGCCATCGCTGTTGGGTTTGGACTGCTATATCTAAAGGTCCTCGACGGTGCCGCGCAGATTCGACTTCCTTCAAAGGTGCCGATGTGGATTACGCCAGTTGCAGCTGGAGTCGTGGTGGCAACCATCGGGATCTTCTGGCCAGAGTCACTTGGAACAGGTCGCGATTTCCTCTCAGGACTTCTTGCGCTCGACGAGCCAGGTGATTTCGTGTGGGGCACGCTGTTTATCATCGCGGCCGCGAAAGTCGTGACATCGGCCCTCACACGGGCGGGCGGCGGATCAGCTGGCTCGTTTATGCCAAGCCTTGTGATCGGAGGTGCAGTTGGTGCAGCGTTTGCTCAGGCCGTGCAACCGCTTTGGACCCTCGACTCGCTCAACCCAGGTGCATTCGCGATTGTTGGTATGGCCTGTGCCTTCGCCACGATCGCACGAGCTCCAATGACATCGGTCATCATCGTGTTCGAGATCACAGGCAACTACGAGCTCATCCTCCCGCTCATGCTTGGTGCTGCGTTGGCGACCTACGCCGGAGACAGATTTCACCCAGAATCTGCATACACGATGCCTCTGAAGCGCAAGGGCATCACACTGCCGAAGAACGAGGACATCGACCTTCTCGATACGGTGGACGTCCGTGCCGTCATGCAACCAACCGACGACGTGCTCAGGCCATGGAATACGCTGGCCGAGGCAGCCGAATTCTTTGATGTGTCGTCCCACCATGGGGCCCCCGTCTTGAGCGATCAGGAGAAACTCTTGGGGATTCTCACGCTCTCCGATATCACCAAAGCCGGTGGACCAAGCCATGCGGTTTCCGTTGCCGAGGCCATGTCCTCGGATGTAATAACTGTGACGCCAGACGCTCCCGTCTCGGCTGCCCTGTCTCGGATGGCCACCCTTGGGGTCGGGCGTCTTCCGGTGGTGTCCGAACTCGATCGGTTTGAAGTCGTCGGGATGTTCCGCAGGGAGTCCGTTGTAAAGGCCTACGACTCAGCCCTGTCATTGTCAAAGGGCCGGGAGCTGTACCGCGAGCGCAACCGTATTCGAACCCAGCCTGGCGCCGACTTCTTCGAAGTTATCGTCCCAGACAAGTCATCCGTGGCAAACCGTGACGTGGCCGACATCTCCTGGCCGAAGGACAACGTTCTCGTCTCAATCCAGCGGAGTTCGTCGGTGATGGTTCCCCACGGCAAGACGACAATCCGAACCGGAGACACAATCATTGCTTTTGGCAGTCCCGATGCTCACGAGCGCCTTCGAGCGCTTGTGGCCACTCTCAGCCAACCGAAAGAACGGAGCTAGATGAATCTCGGAATGCTTCGCCCCAGAACGACCACACAGTACATTCTCAGCACATGACAGAACCTTCCCAGCTACCCAGGACGGCCGTTCAACCGGTCATCCTGTCAGGCGGTATAGGGGCAAGGCTTTGGCCAGCTTCACGCCGCATGCAACCGAAACAGCTCAGTCCGTTGGTCGAGGTGCGCACGATGATTCACGCAACCGTCGATCGACTCGACGGCCTTGAGGAGGCGTTACAGCCACTTGTCGTGACGAACTCCCTGCACGCGGATGCGATCGGCAGAGAAATGGCTCGTGCTGGGCACCCGAATACTCGCCTCATACTCGAACCGTCGGGTCGAAACACGGCTCCCGCAGTCGCCGTGGCTGCACACGAGGCAATGAAGGATGGCGGTGACCCGCTGCTGTTGATTCTGCCGTCCGACCACACAATCTCTGCAGAGGATGTCTTTGTGGATGCGGTCCGTGCTGCTGCCAGAGCTGCGTCCACTGGGTATCTGGTCACTTTCGGCATCAAGCCTTCGAGACCGGAAACCGGTTTCGGGTACATCAAGGTTGGAGAACGCATCGATGAGTCAGTGCTCCGAGTCGCCGAATTCAGAGAAAAGCCAGACTTCACCACAGCGACTGGCTACATCGAGTCTGGGGACTACCTGTGGAATGCTGGAATGTTTCTTTTCAAGGCTTCAACGTACCTCAAGGAGCTCGAAACTCACGCACCAGACATGGCGCGTCTCAGCCGCACCGCTTGGGAACGGGCAGAGCGATCTGGCAACAGGGTCGTCCTCGATGCCGACTCGTTCGGCTCTATCGATGGCAACTCCATCGACTATGTGGTGATGGAACGCACATCGATGGCCGCCGTGGTACCTACCGATCCAGGCTGGAGTGATGTTGGTTCCTGGGCGTCGTTGTGGGACATTGCCGACAAGGACTCGAACGGCAACGCCATTGAGGGCGATGTGATCAATTTCGCTGTCACAAACTCGTACGTGAGCGCTAGCAATCGATTGGTTGCGGCGGTGGGACTGGATGGTGTTGTGATCGTCGACACACCAGATGCTCTCCTCGTCGCAGGAATGGCACATGCCCAGGATGTCAAGGAAGTGGTGGACATCCTTGCGACCGGGCGTCGGATAGAACTCGAAACGAACGGTGTCGAGTACCGACCGTGGGGGACCGTGCGCCCGATCGCATCGGGCCCTGGGTACAGAATCCGCCATCTTTCTCTTGACCTAGGCGCCGAAACGCCGATGAAGTCTCATGAAACAAGAACGAAGCACTGGCTCGTCGTTAGCGGTGGTGCCACGATCACATCGGGAGAAACGAGCAGAGTCGTGAGTGAACGCGAGTCTGTAATGATCGAAACCGGCGTGCGACACCAAATCACCAATAGTGGTGACACGACCCTCGAGGTGATCGAGGTCGCTGTGGGTTTGGCAGTTGAAGAACAGGACGTTGAGCGGTTCTTGGGCGTTCACGGGAGAACGGAGAAGCAGACATGAACATGCCAGTGGTGTTCGTGGTCGTACTGGTAGCCGGATTCATGACGTGGGCGATCCTGACGTCGAGGCGGCAGTCGGAAAAGAAGAAACTCGCAATTGCCGATCTCCGGGCGCAGCAAGATGAGCTCGCGGAGTTTGACATCCATGCGTTGGTCGCGGCGGAGGTCGCCGACCTCCGTCTCAAGGAAGTTCGGGGCTCATCCGGAGTCCCTGATTCGGTGCTCCTCAAGTTGTGGAACCAATCCGACGCCATCGTTGGGAGCTGCCCCTCTCGGGACATGCTGAAGTTTGTCGTGGCGGCCGGAGTAGACCCAGCAGCCGCGGTCGACGGTGACGTAACGCTCGTGTGCGATGACATCGCTTCAGCCGATAGCCAACCGGCTACCGACGATGAAGCCAAGGATAAGACTCGGGGCGAAACCGCAGCCCCAGCTGTTGACCAGTCCGAGACAGATTCCGAACCGAGCTAGAAGAACGGCCGGCGCCCTTCAGCAAGCAGAATTCGTTGAAGACACCGCCTCATGCAACGACCCGCGGTCGTCCTGCACCACGACCGCGGCGTGATCCTCACCGAAAACTTTGCACGGTCGACAATCTCGTATCGAGTTCGCACGGCGAAAGCCAAGCCTGTCAGTCGACGGCCGCACCGGGCGGGAACGGGAAAACATCCCTCACAAGGGGGTTGTCTCCTCGGTTTCGTTCCGTATCTTGAGAGTCAGGATGAAACGCAATGTACTCGCCGTTCAATCGGTCAAGGTCTTGGCCTTGTTCGGGATGCTCCTGCTCATCACGACTGGGTGCACGACAGTCGGAAACACGCCGGCAACCGTCCCGCCTACATCGAATACCGTAACTTCGACGGTGTTCACCCCTGGAACAGTCGTATCGACAACCGCCGTTGAACCCGCAACCTCTACGACGATCGACCGCCTCACAGAAATCGCAGCGATCTTTGAGGACCTCGAACGCCGCCGACTCCAAGCCATCTTCGATCAAGACGAAGAAGCCTTCAGGGCGGTCCACGCCAATGATGAATACCTAAGCGAAAGCATGGTCCTTCTCGGCCTGGATCAGGTCATTAACCCGAGCGCCGTTTCAGTATCCGTGTTGGAGATCCTGTCTGACACCAGTGACTGCATCGCAGTAGTCGCCGAGTTCGACTTGACGGCATCCGTTATAGGTGGCGACGCCTCGTCAACCGAACACGTCATCGAGTCAATGGACCAAGGCTGGGGATTCAGCTGGAGCGGGGAAGGATGGCGATGCGACGGAACTCATCCGCTTTCGCCGTAGTCATCCTGACAACCGTGTCTCTATGGTTTCCTCAAGGGGTCGCCGCCGACCAAGTGTGCCGCTACGACCCGGGCAAGGGGCGTATCGTTTGCGAGGAGGGCGGGGGTCCAACACCCGCCCCGACGCCTGACCCAAAGCCAGGAAAGCGGTACTTGCACGCCACGACGCGAGCGGGAATCGGGGAATGCCACTACTGGTCCAACGCCACAGGCGGGTACGACTCTTGGAACCCGGTGAACGATGCCGCGATCCTCGCGCTTGTGTTGCGCACGCCGACATGCCCCGCAGTGAATGCCGTCGACCCACGCGCCACCGCGTGGTCGATCTTCCGATCGTGGTCTCTTGCGTCTCCGCAAGCGACGCTGGAGCCCGCCGGCATGGGCATCACCGGGCTTGCTTCGTACCTTTCGGCACCGACCCCCATCGCAATCACCCATACCGAGGTACTCCCGGACCGGCGGACGCTCCAAGTGAGAGCCGAAGTTGTCTCGCTCACCGTTTCGTGGGGTGATGGGGTTTCAGCAACCTACGCACCGGAAGTCGCTCGGGCTTACCCAACGGGAGACGTCACTCACACCTACGTCCTTAAGACATGCACGGCCGAGTACCGAGCTGTGCACCCATCAGGTGGGCTCTGCCACCCGACGCTCGACCGCTACGAAATAACTTCCACCTTCTCGTGGAACGGCT
>JAQCAA010000041.1 GCA_027728645.1 Actinomycetota bacterium
CGAGGCGATTCTCGATGGAAACCCGCCCCCGCCGCAGCCGGTCAAGCCGAAACCAGCGGTGCCGCCTCCGATCCAAGCCTCGACCGCATCAACGACTGGCACATCAAGAACTGCCACCACCACGACGAGAATGCCAACCTCGCTGCCCCAATATCAGCGAAGGGATGCAAGAAGAAGTCAGTACGGGGCTGATGACATGCTGCGAACGGTTCTTGCCATGCAAGCGATGAAGGGTCTAGGAGGTCGGCGGGCGGGCTCGAGCTCGACTTCTCGATCGTCGTCTTCGTCCGGCCCTCGCAGCTCTACCAGCATGTCGTCGTCGAAATCTCGAACCAGAACGCGCGGGGGACTCCGGCGAAAGAAGTAGATGTCGATACACGGGTGCGACGATGTATCTAGTATCTGGACACAATCAAGCGACGGTCGGGGGATCGATGTTTTCTCGTATTTGGGCGTATCTAAAAGCGCTCTTCACAGCAACGGCCGAAAAGGCCATGGACCCAAAGATCGAAATCGAGGCTGCGATCAACGAAGCCAAGAAGCAGGATCAGGATCTAAGAAACCAAGCTGCGAGGGTGGTAGCGCACCGCACCCAGCTCGATAGTCAGATCGGCAAAGCTGCCGACACCGCTGGCGAAGCTCGCGAGATGGCAAAGCAGGCGATTCTCAAGGCAGAGGCCGCAGGGAACGCCGGCGATACAGCAGGTGTTGAGAAGTGGACCCATGCCGCACAGGCGATTGCGATGAAACTTCAGGCATCGGAGAACAACCTTGCCTCTCTCAAGGAGCAGTACAGCGTCGCCGTTGGACAGTCTGAGCAGGCAAAGGACGCTGTTCAGCAGAACTCGATGCGTCTCCAGGAATTGTCGGCAAGGCGGATGGAACTTCTGGGGCAGCTCGAGCAGGCAAAGATGCAGGAAGCCGTGAACGATGCCGTCCAGTCGATGTCTGTTTCTCTCTCGGATTCCGGCCCATCCCTCGACCAGGTCGAGACGAAGATTGAGCAACGCAAGGCAATGGCGATGGCGAAGGCCGAACTTCACGAAGTAACTCCGGAAGGCGCGGAAGCTGAGCTCAAAGCAGCGATCAACGTGGCTCAGGCCGACGCAAGGCTCGAGGAACTCAAAGCGGAATTGGGCCTGAGTTCGTCTGAGCCGATGACAGAGGACAGAGGACAGATGACAGAAGGAGCGCCTGAATCTGGGGCCTGACTCCCCAACTGAGACATTCTTCTGATAGCTGATAGCTGATAGCTGATAGCTGATAGCTCTACAAGGAGACCGATTGATCACGACCGAGGCGGAGAAGGAGACGCCAAAGCGGCTGGCTGCTTCCACTTTGGTGGGTGCTGTTGCCGTCATGGCAGTTGTCGGGACGCTCAGCCTGTGGTGGCTTGGCTCTCTGCAAGAGCACTCAGACGCTGAGGTAGGGCGAGAGGTCTTTGGGAACATCCCTGACCTAGTCGTAGCCCTCTTCTATATCATTGTCTCAGCGTTCCTAGGCATAGCCATTGGGATGTTCGCCATCCGAGCACGCAACTGGGAACGCGGGGCATGGGAACGCCGCAGCGGAGACTTCAAGCGAAGGCTGCATCGATTCCGCCAAGGTGTTTCGATGCGTACGGTCATGGAGGATCCCGCTGCAGGGGTGATGCACTCCCTGATGTATTACGGGTTCATACTCTTGTTCCTCGGCACGGTGATTCTCGAGATTGACCACCTGCTTCCGGCTGACTTCCGGTTTCTCAACGGGGTTGTGTACCAGGTCTATTCGTTTGTTCTCGACCTCTCCGCTGTTGCATTCCTCGCAGGGATTTTGTGGGCAGCGGTTCGCAGGTACGGGGTGAAACCGGCCCGCATCAGCACGAAGTCCCGCCCAGAAGATGCTTGGATCCTCATTGTCCTTGCCGCGATCGGTGTCACTGGCCTGCTCACAGAGGCTGCCAGGATCTCTCTGGCGGCTCAGCCCAACTTTGAGACGTGGTCGTTCGTCGGGTACCCACTCGCCTCACTCATTCCCCAAGCCTCAGCATCTGCCATCCATCAGGTCTTCTGGATCACCCACGTTGCGACGTTCCTTGCGTTCCTCGTCATCCTGCCTACGACCAAGTTGAGGCACATGATCACGACACCCGTAAACCTTGCGCTTTCGGCACGGGAACGGCCAAAGGGCGCGATGAGAGAAATGCCGAACCTCATGGAGGCGACGGACATCGAGTCGATTGGTGCGGCGACGGTTGGTGAGTTCACCTGGAAACAGCTGCTCGACACCGATGCGTGCACAATCTGTGGTCGATGCACATCGGTCTGTCCTGCGAACACGACAGGAAAGCTTCTGGACCCTCGGGAGATCGTGCTCAAACTCGGAACGGTCGCCGCGGCCACTGCCGTCCCGCCGATTTCCCCTCCGCTTGGCGTGGACGAAGGCATCACCGTCACATCGGACAATGTCTTCCAACTGATTACGTCTGAAGAGGTGTGGGCGTGCACGACCTGCCGTGCTTGCGATGAAATCTGTCCTGCGGATATCGAAATCGTTGACAAGATCCTCGACATGCGGAGGTATTTATCACTCATGGAGTCGGATTTCCCCTCCGAACTTGGGAAGGCGTACGTCTCGATGGAGAACTCCTCGAATGTGTATGGCATGGACCAAACCACGAGGGGCGACTGGACTGACCAACTCGACTTCGAGGTAAAACGACTTGGAGAACCGGGTGTGACAGCTGAATACCTGATGTGGGTTGGGTGCGCAGGCTCGTTCGACGACCGGAACAGAAACGTCGCCATTTCAACGGCACGCCTCCTCGACAAGGCTGGTGTCGATTTTGGCATCCTTGGAGCCAAGGAGCTGTGCACAGGCGATCCGGCGCGCAGAACTGGTAATGAATACGTCTTCCAGGGCCTAGCACTGCAGAACATCGAGACGCTGAATGACCTTGGTGTCGACAAGATCATCACTCAGTGTCCTCACTGCTTCAACACCCTTGGGAACGAATACCCGCAGTTTGGCGGCGAGTACACCGTTGTTCATCACTCTGAACTGCTGAGCCAACTGGTTGAGGAAGGAAGACTTGTACCGACCTCGACCGGCGAGTCCATTGTCTTCCACGATCCTTGCTACCTCGGACGCCACAACGACACCTTTCTCGCGCCGAGAACCATCGTTGATTCTTCGGGAGTGCGAGTCGAGATGGAGCGCAACGGAACAGGTTCGTTCTGTTGCGGGGCAGGGGGCGGCAAGTTCTGGTTCGAGGAGCAAGAGGGCAAGAAGGTCAACATCGAGCGAACTGAAGAGGCAGTCGGAACGGGCGCAGACATCATCGCGACGGGATGCCCATTCTGTTACGTCATGCTCGATGACGGTATCAAGGAAATCGGTGTGAGCGAGCAGGTGGTCGTGAAAGACCTAGCGATGTTGCTCGATGAAAGAATCAGATAGTCGCTCGCCGGGCTCGCTCCTGTCTACCGTCTACCGTCTACCGTCTACCGTTTTCGGCAGTCGGAACGGTCAACGGAGAACGGGTTCGATTCTCTGAAAGAACGGTAGACGGTAGACGGTAGACGGTGAACGGGTGGGCGCTAGCCTGCCGCTCATGATCATCGGTTACCAAGGCGAAGCCCACAGCTATAGCTATCAGGCCTCGACGGAATTGTTTCCTGAGGCCGACCTTGTTGGGTTCCGTGGCTTTGCGCTCGCCTTCGCGGCACTTGAGGCAGGCTCGGTGGACCGTCTCGTTCTGCCGGTGGAGAATTCGACAACTGGCTCCGTTCTGCCCGTTCTTGACCGTTTACCTGGTGATGACAGCCATGTCAGGTTCTCGATTCTCGCCGAGCATCTTGTGGAGGTTCGGCACACCCTTCATGGCTTACCTGGCGCATCGATCGGCGATATCCGCGAGGTTCGGTCGCATCCAGAAGCACTTGCGCAGGCAGAGCACGCGTTGCTTGCGCTCGGCGTAGAGGCTGTCCCGACTCACGACACGGCTGGTGCCGTGCGGCAGGTCGCTGAGGGACAAGATCCCACGGTCGCTGCATTGGCCCCCCCGAAGGCGGGTGCGGCGCACGGGCTTGCCGTGCTGATGGAGGATGTGCTCGACAAGGCCCACAACACAACACGATTTGTGGTCATTCATGTTGGAGACCCCGAAGTCAATGACGAAGACGACAAGACAACAATCGTGGTCACCTTCGCTCACACTCCAGGTTCACTTGCCCTCGTGTTGACGGAACTTGGATTGCGGGGGGCCAACCTCACACGGATCGAGTCACGACCCGCTGGAGCTGCCTGGAGCTACCGGTCTTTCATCGATTTGATTCACGCACCTGGCCCCGAAGGCCTCAAGCGTGTTCTTGATCCGCCCCCTGCGAATGCGGCAACGATTCTGAACCTTGGCTCGTATAAGGCGATCGTTTCTTAGGAACGAAAGGCCGGTTCTGCGAACGGGTGTGCCACAGCTGCCGCAACTCGCAATGCTACGGTTCGCGTTCGGGAGGCATAGTGGGCACAAGCACGGCCAGCTTTGGCGTTGGAAAACGTGAAGGACACGACGCATCCGACTTCTACGCGAGGCGGATGATCAATCCTCGTGGCGACAGTGACATAGGACCCCTTGTCGATCCGCCCGCTTTGGTGATCGATCAACTCTTCTGTCAGTCTTCGACCTCAATGGAGCAGATACCAGATAACTGTGTTGCCCTGATGGTGACATCTCCTCCGTACAACGTCGGTAAGGATTACGACGAGGATCTCGACATCGATGAATATCTCAACCTACTCAGGCAAGTATTCACCGAGACATGGCGAGTGCTGGAGCCCGGCGGGAGGGTCGCCGTCAATGTTGCAAACCTCGGACGAAAACCGTACATCCCGCTCAATCAATACGTCGCTGCGATGCTTACCGAGATCGGATTTGATCTGCGCGGAGAGATCATTTGGCAAAAGGCGAAGTCCGCTGGCGGAAGTTGTGCTTGGGGATCGTGGATGTCTGCCAAGAACCCGACCCTTCGTGATATTCACGAGTATGTGATTGTTGCATCGAAGGGGTCATTTGCGAGAGTCCGCACTGGTGAGGACACGATCACAAAGGAAGAGTTCTTGCAGGCGACTGTTTCCATCTGGGACATTTTGCCCGAGTCTGCCCGCCGCGTGGGGCACCCTGCGCCGTTTCCCGTAGAGCTTCCTCGCAGACTCATCGAGCTCTATACCTTCGAAGGCGATCTCGTGCTCGACCCGTTCCTCGGTTCGGGTTCAGCAGCTGTTGCGGCCGTTGAAACGAATCGTCGCTACGTAGGGTACGAGTTGAGCGCTGAGTACATCGCCCTTTCGGAAAAGCGGATTCGGGAGGGCGCTATCGGTCGCCGAGGCATCAAAGCCTGATGGTCCCGATCGAGCTGGCTCTCGTCCGAGCGACCGCATGGTTGATGGTTGGACTCCTTGCGTCGGTCCCACTGCTGTTCATCGACGTGGGAATCGACCCGATGGTCGGCTTCATGGTTCATCTCGGGTTCCTCGTCGCGTTCGTGCTCGGTCTGGCTGTCGTTCTTCTGCCATATACAGGACCGGATTGGTTCACTGGATCGGGGTGGTCAGCGAGCAGGCGACTTTCGGGTTCGGGCATTGGGGTCGTCGTCCTCGCGACCGGTGTTGTCGGGCTTGTCACTCTCGCCTCTTCGGCGGCGCTGCGTTATGACGCTTCCATCCAGTTCCTTCAGTTGCTCTCAGCCCTCGACATCGGCTGGGTGGTAGCTGCGTTCGTTGTCGGCGGCCGCAGACTTTGGTCACGAACGGCTGCGATCGCGTCTGGCGCAACGGTTGGCGTCGTCTGTGTTTGGTCGATTTGGAACTATCTCAGCGCCGTCGGCTTCGGTCCAAACGGTGAGTGGATTGTCTCTGGAACAGATCTCATGACCAGAGTGCTGCCATACGACATGGCCGCTGGCGCCATTGCTGTCGCGCTCTTCTTAGCGGGGACCCGGAAGGCGGCTCAGGCAATTGAGCAGCCCAATCCCCAGTCGTAAGCGGCGAACTCAACCGCTGGTTGTTCGTTAGTAATGAACTCGGAGTCCGAGAGAGAGAACCACGGAGCTACCGCGGCTGCGACGCGAATACCCCCCGCTGGGAGAATCGTTGGCATCTTCGAAGGTGAAACGAAGTCCCTGCCGTACCACTTGAAGACTCTTGACAGGGTCACTGTCTTTGAACCACGATTCACAGAACCGCCGCCGCGCGCTATGAACGACCGCATCTGGTCATCGAGCTGGTTCTCGAGGCCGCTGCCAGTGAACGGCGTCGGTCTCAGTGTCGGACATGAAACCGACCCGCATATCAACGCTCCGTGGATGCGCGGGTCATGGAACCGTCGAATCTTGCCGTGCTCGATCTGGTCGAGTGACAGTGGTACCCCCGCCACTTCAATCCAAGGGCTCGTGAAGGCTCCCGGAACACGGAGGACCGAGGAGACGTCCGTGCGATGGGCTCGACCGGCTGCCAACAGAGCTCCTGCGTTGTAGAGGTTGAGCCAATAGGCCAGTGCCTCACCGCGGGTAAGTCGGTCAGGGTCGATTGCGACGAGGACGGCGGTGTACCTTCCGATATCGAGTTCGAGTCCTCCCAATGCAGACGCGCCTCCGGTGGAGGCGGCACTGAGCACCCTCTCGAA
This sequence comes from Actinomycetota bacterium, assembly GCA_027728645.1. GTDB lineage: Bacteria > Actinomycetota > Acidimicrobiia > Spongiisociales > UBA5794 > UBA5794. The sequence continues at coordinate 6,662 of JAQCAA010000041.1, forward strand.
ATCACCGTGGGCAACAGTGATCGAGTCCAAAGGAGCGCCAGACACGGAGAACTTTGGTCTTGAAACGCGGCGAGCACGCAGCATCGAAATCCCCACGGAGATCGGATTTGGTCCAGTGTTCACGCTCTCTTGAACTCACAAGGTGCGCCGAATGTTCCGATATCAGGAACGGTCTGTTCCTATAGCCTCGACCGCCTCGTCGTATTGCTCCTGAGGGGTACGCACGGTCCGCAGGACGATGTACCCGATCAAGCCCGCGACACCAGAGCCAATGAAGATCCCAAGTTTTGCCTCATCAGTCAGGAGGACATCGCTGAAAGCGAGCTCCGCCACAAACAGTGAAACGGTGAATCCGATTCCTGCAAGGGCACCGAGACCGAACACAGTCTTCATCGTTGTGCCTACGGGTAGGACAACAAGATTCAGTTTGAGCCCGATCCACGTGAACAGGGTGATACCGAGCGGCTTGCCCACAAGGAGACCAATCGCCACAGCCAAGGCCACCGGGCTGAAAACCTGGTCCGCGATTGTGGAGTCGCTCCCAACGAAGCGGACGCCGGCGTTTGCAAAGGCGAACAGCGGGACGATTGCAAAAGATGACCAAGGGTGTAGGGCGTGTTCGAGCCGATCGAGAGGAGACACAGACGCCTTTGCAACGGCGGACAACTCAAGTGCGTCGCGATCATGTCGAGCCACCGTTTCGGGCGATGCCTGATGCGTCTTCCATCTGTCGAGCACGGCGTATGCCTTGTCACTGAATTGATTGTCGGTGTACTTGGCTTTGACCGGCGTTAGCAGGGCCAGAGCGACGCCTGCAATCGTCGCATGCACTCCGGACTCGAGGAAGAAATACCAGATCACGAGGGCCATTGGGACATAGAAGATGAGGCTTATTACCCCTGCCCTCCGCGCCAAGTAAATCACGGCGAGTCCAGCGGCCCCAATTGCAAGAGACCAAGCGTTGAGCTCATCGGTGTAGAACACAGCGATGACCGCGATAGCTCCGATGTCGTCCACAATCGCAAGCGCAAGCAGGAACAACTTCGCGCCGACAGAGATCCTCGTGCCGAGCAGAGCAACGACCCCGACCGAGAATGCAATATCGGTCGCCATCGGTATTCCCCAACCCTGAACCGCTCCGTCGGCGCCTCCGGCGATGACGATCGCGACATAGATTCCTGCCGGCACGATCATGCCGCCTAACGCAGCCAATGCTGGAAGTGAAGCCTTCTTCACCGAATTCAGCTGACCGACCACCAACTCGCGCTTGATTTCCAGCCCAACAACGAAGAAGAAGATCGCCATGAGCCCGTCGTTGACGAAGTGCTTCAGTGACTCGTCGATGTGGAAGATGGCCGCGTTGAGTGTGATGTGGGTGTTGATCAGGTCGAAGTATGCGGCATGCCATGGCGAGTTTGCCCATGCGATGGCAATGGCTGCTGCGATGAGGAGGACAAACCCACCTGCTGCCTCAATTCGCGTGAATTCCAACACAGGTCGGACAAACAGGGATGGAACCATCCGATCCGAGTCAAGCCAAGTCGAATGAATGAGATTCTTATCGTTCGCCATGAGCGGCGCAGGGTAATGGTGCTACAGCCGACACGACTGGCGGACCTGCCGAGGTACCATCGCCCCGACCACTTGGAGCCGGCATGATCATTGACATCCTGAGGATTCTCGCCGGTTTGGTGATTCTCATCGTTGCAGCAGACCGACTTGTCCTTTCGGCCGTCCGTGTTGTGAAGGTTCTGGATGTTTCAGCCGTTATCATAGGCGCTGTCATTGTCGGTTTTGGAACATCCGTTCCGGAGTTTGCTGTGTCTGCCGTTGCGGCATCGCGGGGCGAGATCGACCTCGCTATGAGTAATGTCGTCGCCTCCAACATCGCCAATGTGACGCTCGTCCTTGGCGTCGGCGGCGCTCTGATTGCTCTCTCATCTCGACATGGGGTCATACGGCGTGAAGGGCTCTTGATGCTTGGCTCAGTCGGGTTGTTCGCGATGGTGCTCCTTGGAGGGTCGGTCGAAAGGATTGAGGGAGTCCTCCTGCTCGTCGGCATGGTTGCGGCAATCTTTCTGCTGTTGCGCTGGTCCAAGACGAGCGACGTTGAGGTTGAGCTCACAGGAATCGAAGCCACAAAGGGGCGACTCCGGGTTGAGGTCCTCTACGGCGTGGCTGCCCTCGCTGCGACCGTCGTGGCGAGCCAGGTTCTCCTTGAAGGGGTCGTGAATATTGGTGACGAGATGGGGTTGAGCGTCGTGTTCATGGGTCTTATCACCGGCGTGGGAACGTCGCTTCCCGAATTGTCGGCCGTGATTGCTGGCGCCCGTCGGGGCCAAACCGACCTCATCCTTGGCAACGTTCTAGGTTCCAACACTTTCAACTCGCTTGGGGTGGCGGGTCTTGCAGCGGTCATCGGTCCCGGGTCGACATCGGCAATAGGACTCCCGCTGATCATTCTGATGGTTGGAACTGCTGTCCTTGCTGGAGTCTTTGCCTATACGAGTCAGGTCATCACGAAGGTCGAGGCGTTCGTTCTGCTTTTGGTGTTCGCAGGGTATGCAATCCTGTCAACATGAAACCTTCAAACGAATCCGTTGTCGCCATGTTGCGACAGTTAGTTGCATACACCCAGCTTGAGGACGGCCAGAGTCAGTCGTTTCGTACTAGGGCATATGAAAAGGCCATCGATGCCATCGTCGGAACCTCAGGCGAAGTAGCAGACATGTCGCCATCCGAACTCAAAGCGATACCGGGCGTCGGCGACAGTACTGCTCAGAAGATTCATGAGTATGTCCAGAAGGGATCAGTGTCGAAGGTTGACCGCCTCAAGGAGCGGTTTCCAGCCACGATGCTTGAACTGATGAAGATCCCAGGCCTCGGACCGAAGACGGTTCTAGCGCTACAGGAGCAACTGAACGTGGTCGACGTCGCAGGCCTAGAGCAGGCAATCGAGAGCGAAAGCCTGAGGTCACTTCCTGGTCTCGGAAAGAAGTCCGAGGAGAAGATTGCTTTGTCAATCAAGTTGCTTGGCATCCACTCCGAAGAGACCAGGACACCGATCTTCGATGCGATGAGGGTCGCTAAGCGTGTGATCAACGATCTCCAGCGGACTGACGCGGTAGACCAGATTGCATACGCAGGCAGCCTTCGGCGGTTGTCAGAGACAATCGGTGACATCGACATTCTTGTTACATCGAGCAGTCAGGCGGATGTGATTTCCGCGTTCACGTCGCTGCGCGGCGTCACGGCGGTTCTGGCATCGGGCTCAACGAAGGCGAGCGTCGTCATCGATGACGGCATCCAAGTAGACCTACGAGTGGTGGCCGAAGAAGAGTTCGGCGCTGCCTTGATGTATTTCACCGGGTCCAAGGGACACAACATTGAGCTGAGACAGCGAGCCCTCGATCGCCGTCTGACACTCAACGAGTATTCACTTTCGGAGATCGACCGAGGAGCTGTCGTTGCGGCGAGAACAGAGCAGGCGATCTATGCAGTACTTGAGCTGCCTTGGATCACTCCCGAGTTGCGAGAAGGTGTTGGCGAGGTGGCAGCCGCGGAGGACGGGCTTCTACCGAAGCCCGTCACGGCGTCGATGCTCAAAGGAGATTTGCATGTTCACACGGATTGGTCCGGAGATGGACGGTCGACTCTCGACGAGATGCTCGCCGCCACCGTCGAGCGAGGGCACGAGTACGTTGCGATTACCGATCACGCCGAGAATCTTGCGATCAGCGGACTGAGTCGCGAACGGGTACTTGAAGAACGTGATGCCATTGCCGAGGCGAGGAAACGGTATCCCGAGCTGACGATCCTTCATGGGGCAGAACTCAACATCGCTCCTGATGGCTCAGTCGACTACGACGCCGAATTTCTCGAACTTTTCGAGTTCACCGTTGCTTCGATTCACACATACTTTGATCTTTCGAACGAGGCCCAGACAAAGCGTCTCGTAGCAGCGATCGCGAACCCCGCTGTCAACGTCATCGGACACCCGTCCGGCAGAAAGATCGGGAGCCGACCCGGTGTGCGGTTTGATATCGAAGCGGTCGCTCAGGCTGCTGCATCGCATGGCACAGCACTTGAAATCAATTGTCATCTCCAGCGGCTCGACCTTTCAGCGACCAATCTGCGGAAAGCGATGGCAGTTGAGGGCGTCATGTTTGCCGTCTCGACCGACGCCCACCACACGAGCGAATTTGCAAACGTTGAGTGGGGGATGGCCCAGGCACGCAAAGGTGGTGTGCCGATTTCGCGTATTCTCAATTCATTGCCAAAGAGTGAATTCACGGCCTGGATTGGCAAAAATGGGAGCACATCGGCCCGTTGATTGGTTCAATGGAGGTATGAACGAATCAGCGAATGTGGAACGACAACGAGCGGGCTACGCCGGCATGGCTGGCGTAGCCGTTGCCCTCGGCTTTACAGAGCTCTTCGCAGGCATGTTCGCATCGGTCCCTTCGGCAATGGCCTCCATAGGGGCCGTCGTTGTTGATCTCTCGCCTCCGTGGTTGCAAAAGTTCGCGATTCGGATCTTTGGGACACAAGACAAGCTTGTTCTCGGAATAGGGATCTTCGTCGTGGCTGCCCTCATCGGTATGGTTCTCGGTGGACGATCAGCCAAGAGTCCCACTCCGATCATTGTCGGTTTCGCTGCGTTCGGTGTCGTTGGAATCGCAGTCCAGCTGCAGGAACCCGAGGCGGTCCCGGGAGCCGTCGTTGCTGCAACGTTGATCGCGATGGGCATCGGAATCGCAGCGTTCTATTGGCTCAAGATGGTTTGGGTTCCGACGGAGAGAGACTTCGCGGACGAAACTACCAACGACATTGGCCGTCGAAGGATGCTGCTAGGGGTCGCGGCGGTGGCAACGGTGACGGTCGTCACTATCGGTGCCGGCCGTTTGATGCTCCGGTCGCGGTCGGAAGCCCAACGGGCCGCCCTCGTGCTCCCAATACCGCTACAGGCGTTGCCTGATCCTGGACCCGAGCACGACTTTGGCCTTGAAGGTGTTGCACCTGTGGTTGTGAGCAATGCGACCTTTTACAGGATTGATACAGCGCTTGTTGTTCCAGCGATCGATCCTGAGATGTGGTCCCTGCGAATTCACGGGATGGTCGATGAAGAGATCACGCTGACCTACGCGGACATTGAGGGGATGAATCAGATTGAGCGGTATGTGACGCTGTCGTGCGTCTCGAACGAAGTTGGTGGCAGGCTCGTCGGGAATGCCCTGTGGACCGGAGTGCTTCTGAAGGACGTTCTCGAGCTCGCTGGGATTCGGCCTGGAGCCGAGCAGCTTGTGAGCCGCTCAGTGGATGGCTGGAGTTCAGGATTTCCCGTTGAGTACGCACTTGGAGACGCAGAGGCCATGATCGCTACCGGTATGAATCGTGAGGTTCTGCCAACAAGCCACGGTTTCCCTGCGAGGCTCGTCGTGCCAGGTCTGTATGGCTATGTCTCCGCCACGAAGTGGCTGAAAGAGATTGAGCTCGCAACCTGGGACGGGTTCGATGGTTACTGGATTCCGCGGGGATGGGACAAGGAAGGCCCGATCCTGACCCAAGCTCGAATCGACCGACCAAACCGAGAAGGATCGATCACCGCAGGATCGTTCACTTTGGGCGGCGTTGCTTGGGCGCCGACCCGGCTGATAGATCGGGTCGAGGTCCAGATCGACGATGGCCCATGGGTCGAAGCTGAACTGGCAGAGTCTTTGAGTGATGCCTCTTGGCGGCTGTGGAAGATCGACGCCGAATTCGAGCCAGGAGATCACACCGCCTCTGTTAGAGCAACCGATGGCACCGGTGCCACCCAGACCGATGTGAGGAAGCGATCCAGGCCCGGCGGAGCAACGGGCTATCACAAGATTGCGTTCACTGCCACCTGACCTCGAGTCCGGCACCGCTGCGCTTCGATAGGAGCTTTGGGGCACCGAGGGCCCGCTTGTCGCCGGATTGCTGCGACGGTCGTATGCTTGCGAAATGGCTGACAAACCGACCAAGCGTGACAAAGAGACCGTGACTCCAGAAGTCATGGCTGCAGACGACGTGCCGGACGCCAGTATGCGAGCATCGAGTGTTTCAGAGCCGTCGAAGCTCATCCGTATTGCATCCATGACGCGCGCAATGCTCGAAGAAGTACGACAGGCTCCGCTTGACGAGGCTGGACGAGAGCGTCTTCTGTCGATTTACGAACGATCTCTCGAGGAACTCAAGGAGGTTGTTTCCGACGATCTTCGTGAGGAACTTGATTCGGTCTTTCTCCCAATGGGCGACGCGCCCCCCTCCGAGGCCGAGCTGCGGGTGGCTCAGGCGCAGCTCGTTGGCTGGCTCGAGGGACTGTTCCACGGTATACAGGCATCTCTGGTCAGTCAGCAGCTTGCGGCTTCATCGCAGCTCGATCGGATGCGTCAACCTCCGGCCATTGAGGCCGCTCCAGGCAGTGACCACGGAAGTGGCTTCTACCTCTAGGAGTGCCTCATGACATTGCTTTCACTCCACCACCCGCCAGCCGTAGAGGACCCAGTCCTCCTCCTTGGTCTCGCCGGATGGGGGGACGCAGCGGCAGCAGCAAGCGACGCTGTGGATTGGCTCACCGAATCCGGTCTACCGATTGCGACTTTCGATCCCGACGCCATCTTTGACTATCGCTCGAATAGGCCGATCCTGCGATCGTCGGCAGGAGAAACGCTGTCGATCACTTGGCCGAGGATGCAGATCGTTCACATCAAGCCCTCCGGTCGGGACGTTTTTGCCCTCGTGGGAAATGAACCCGACTTTCGGTGGGCCGCAATAGCCGAAGCCCTTGTGGATCTCGCAGACCGATTCGGTGTGTCCCACGTGGTAACCGTTGGGGCGGTCCCTACCCCGATACGACACGCCATGCCGATTTCCGTGTTCGGAACGGCATCGGACTCGCGACTCCTACTCCCGGAAGATGAGATGCTCATGGACGACATCGTGGTGCCTGCCTCAGCAGGCTCAGTTTTTCGCGCGGCGATCGAGGAGGCTGGCGTCGCATCGGTCGGGTATTGGGCGCAGGTTCCCCAGTATGTCGGCCGCCCATACCAGCCTGCGATGCACGCACTCCTGGTGAAGATCAGCGGGCAACTCGGTGTGGACCTTGATCTGCATGTCGTTGAGGCTGAGGCCTACGATCAAATTGCCAGGCTCGACGAGATTTTGTCCAAGCGCTCGGACGCACGAGACTTTGTTGAAGGCCTCGAACTGAGGGTAGGGACGACCTCGAAAGTCCCAGCTGATCTGCCGACGGCCGACGAGATAGCGGATGAGGTGTCCCGGTTCCTTGAAAGTGCTCAAGAAGACGAAGAAGGAAGCTGACTAGCTTCCGAGAACGCCGACGAAGAGCGTCAGAACACACAGCGCAGCTGTCACGGCAATCATCGCCCACACCGACCACGTGAGGCCCTTGATTGCTGAGATTTGGTCTCGGATTGCTGCTGTGAGATCTGTGCTGGTCTGGTTGCCTTGGGGTGCAGCTGTCGGCGGTGCGGCGACGACTGGGGAGCGCTGCGGCCTCGGCGCCGGCGTAGGGGCAGCAGGTGGGGAGGCCGGAAGGACGAAGGCATCAATCTCGTCCTGCACAATCTGGGAAGCCGCAGTGGCTTCTCCCAGCGGCTCAAACCTTATCGATTCGCCCTCAGATGGGTGTCCGAAGATAAGTGTCGTTGGGAGATCGATGGTCGTGACATACACACGCTCACCGTTCGCAAACGTTCCGTTTCGTGACCCGACATCCTCGACTTTCCAAGATGCACCGTCATATGCAACGGCCGCGTGGCGTCGAGAGATTCCCGGTCGAACGATCCGTATGTCGGAACCTTCACCGGAACCGATAAGGATGCCAACTCCTTCTTCGACGATGACTTCGCTGTCTTGGTATGTGATTTTGAGTGCCACGGTGTCCCAGGAGTCTTCTCTGTATGCAAGCAAGAATAGCGAGCATGGGCAGCCATGATGCCTGATTCTTCTGGCACGAATCGCCAACGCCGCGCGGAGTATCTAGCCTTGAATCGATTCCAACAGGAGGTACGAAGGTGAGAGTCTCCGATGTCATGACAACGGACGTGTTAACTATCGGCCGAGAAGCGTCGCTCAAGGAAGCTGCGACGGTGATGGTGAATGGCGGAATAAGTGGCCTTCCCGTCGTTGATGACCAACGCCATGTGATAGGAATCATCACCGAAGCGGACTTCGTGTCGGCGGAAGCTGATCGTTCATGGGGGAGGCAGCGAAGGCGGTTGCTTGCAAATGTCTTTGGCGAATCGAATTCACCAATTGCCTCGACGGTCGGCGATGTCATGACAGCGAACATTGAGACGATTGATCGTGGGTCGTCCGTCACCGAGGCGGCGAGACGGATGAGCGACCTCGGGGTGAAGCGTCTTCCGGTTGTGACACCGGATGGCACACTTGAGGGGATCATCTCGCGGGCTGACGTTATGGCAGCATTCGCACGACCCGACGACGAGTTGAAGTTCGAGATCGAATCCGATGTCATCGAGCGAATCATGAGACTCGAGCCCGACTCAATCTCGGTTGCTGTTGTCGATGGTTCCGTGACGCTCTCGGGGACGGTCGAGACCAAATCTGAGTCGAGGCTCATCGAAGAACTTGCGGTCAGGGTCGAGGGGGTCGTCGGGGTTGATTCCAAGTTGATGTACACACACGACGACACTCGGCGCTGATTCGCGCTTTTCAGAGCAACTTCGCCGAAGGAATCCGGAAAAGTCGCCGAATTCGGGAATTATCCCTAGGGTCGTGTGTGTTATAGGTTTTCGCGGATAGAAAGGCGCTGCGTTGCTGACTTTGAGTGATGTCATGTGGGAGCCAGACACAGATTGGCGCAAAGATGCGGCGTGTAGCGGTGTCGCCAGTGATGTGTTCTTTCCCGCTGTCGAAGACGAAACGGCTTCGACGAAAGCCAAGGCGATCTGCGAAGCCTGCCCCGTTCAAGAAGCTTGCCTCCAGTACTCGCTGAGCACGAACCAGGCAGCAGGTGTCTGGGGAGGCCTCGACGCAAGCGAACGCAGACGACTCCGGAGAAGAATCCGCGAACGCGATCGCAGAAAAGCAAGCTGAACGCTCGCTGTCGCTCTCTCAGGATCGCTCACTGGCGTTCGCTTACCGATCGGTCGCGACTCAGCCGATGTCAGATCGGTCGCATAGCTCCCTCTCCGATGACCGATCAGTCGCTCCGCTCCTTTACCGACCGGAACAGCGGAAGACCGTTCTTTTCTGGCGGTCCTCCCTTGAGGGAGGACGGGCGAGCCTTGCGGGCCAGGATGGTGGGCGGCACACGCGGGATTGCGGGGCACCAGAGTGTCATCCCCCTGCATCGTTCGTCCCTCACTCTGCCGTCCCCCTTGAAAGGGGGACAGACTCCTTCTT
>JAQCAA010000042.1 GCA_027728645.1 Actinomycetota bacterium
CGAGGAAGTGGATCGGGGCACCAGGACCGATGCCGAGCAGGTCGATCGCCCAATAGAAAGTGAACATCACCAACGCAAGGTTGGCTCCGAGGATTGCGAGCTTCCACACCTCCTTGGATGGCCGGAGCACACCTTTGTGGAGTGCCAGCGGCGTGAGCACGACAACGGCGACGATCGAACGAAACTGCGCGACTCTTCCAGGCGAAACCTCGTCAAACACCCCGCCGGCGACCGCGTCTGCAAGGCCAAACATCACCGCCGCTGACACGGCAAGGACTGATCCGCGGGTTGCTCGGGAAGTGGCCATCGAACGATGCTACGGCGGCGGGTGCCCGTTATGAGACTCCGATGCTGATGAAGCCTCGCCGATGGCAGCGGCGTATCATCTCAACGCCAACCAGCGGAGGACCGGTGAAACCAAGAGTGCTGTTCGTTTGCGTCCACAATGCTGGGCGAAGCCAGATGGCCGCGGCGCTCCTCGAACACCACTCGATGGGTCGCGTCGTCGTCAAGTCGGCAGGCTCAGCTCCCGGTCACCAGGTCAACCCGGTCGCCGTCCAGGCACTGGCCGAGTGGGGCATCGACATCGCAGCCAACCAGCCGAAGGCGCTCGAAACGAAGGCTGTCCAAGCAAGCGACGTGATTATCACGATGGGTTGCGGCGATGCCTGCCCTGTGTTCCCTGGAAGGCGGTATCTGGACTGGGAACTACCGGACCCGGCAGGCCAAGGCATCGAAACCGTACGAGCGGTCCGCGATGACATCGACAACAGAGTCCGAGGCCTCCTCCACGAACTTCTCATCGAAAATGCAACCTGACATGGCTCTTTTGGGTTCTTCTTGTTGTGATGACCATGACACCAACGGGTGAAGCCCGCATCAGGCGCTCTTTGACAGAAGAGTTCGACACAGGATTCACGGCATTGGTTCGGGAATACCAGCCAGGCATCTACTCAGGCGCTTTGCGGCTGACTCGTAAGCCGGAAGATGCAAGGGACGTTGCTCAGGACACATTCGTTCGTGCCTACCGAGCGCTGCTGTCATACGACGACGACCGAGTGCTGGAGTTACAGATCCGACCATGGCTGTGGACCATTGCTCTCAACCTGTGCAGAAATCGAGCACGATCCACCGTCACAGAGGTCTCGCTGCTAGACCACGACGTCGTTTCGCCCGTAGAACCTTCGGACATCGACGATGCCGTGTGGAGCCGAAGGCTTGCCGGCCTGAACGCTCATCAGCGCGCAGCCGTTGTCATGCGGCACGTGCTTGACCTGCCTATCGCAGAGATTTCGCAGGCAACCGGTAGACCCAAAGGCACCGTAAAAGCCGACCTTTCCCGCGGACTCGACCGTCTGCGGCTGACAATTGAAGCCGAGGTGCTCAATGCCAAATAGTGCGACAGTAGAAATCTCACAAGCCCTCGCCGGTTTGAATATCGACGCTCCGCGCGACCTCTACAAGGACACAGTCCTCGAGGTCGGTGCTGCCGATAGGGCCGCCAGAACTGACAGTCCGATTGGGCCGGTGTGGGTTGCATGGAGCACTCGCGGTGTAACAGCGTTGTCGCCACTGTTTGAGGCAAATACCTTTGATGACTTTCTCTCAATCCATCGCAGAGAAGCCTACGAGGCGACAAACCTGTCTGCCGACCTCGGCAGTTCGCTGACGCTGGCACTCGACACCGGCGAAAGCGCCGACGTCGCCTTTGACCTTTCGGGTCTCGGATCGTTCCAGCGGCTTGTGCTAGCCGCTTGCGCCACGATTCCGGTTGGCCAGGTTCGGCCGTACGGGTGGATCGCAACTGAGATTCATAACCCCGGCTCAGTTCGGGCGGTTGGCACCGCCCTTGCAAAGAACCCGATCCCACTTCTTATCCCCTGCCACAGGGTCGTCAAAGCGGACGGCTCGGTCGGCAACTATGCATTCGGGGCCGAAACGAAACATCGACTGCTGGTCCGTGAGGGCGCCCTGCTCGGCTAGTGGTCTGTCAGGCGCAACCTCTCGAACATTGGTCGTAGCAGCACGAAGGTCAGTCCGCATATAGAGAACCGGCCGCTTACCCCAGACTCAAGGGGCAAACGACCGGACTTCTCAATCGTCGAGCTGGTCTGGCTCGAGGTCAGTCGTTGTCGAGTTTGAGCTCAATCTTCCATGCGACCCGTCCGTGCTCGACTTCAATTTCGATCTCGAGTCTTTGGGATCCGTTGCGGAACTCCAATTCGATTTCTCTCTGACTGGTCTCGACTTCGGTTTGATTCCAGTCGCCAACCTCGATGTTCCTCAACACGAGCGTGCCGTCGACCACCTCAACAGTGATGGTTCCCGCAGGCGAGATATCGATTACGTGCACACCGTCAGGGGCGACCTGATTGTCGCCACTGTCATCAATCGTTGTCGACGTAGTGTTGTCATCGTCATCATCGTCGCTGTCATCGATCGTTGATGACGTGGTGCTGGTGCCATCATCGTCATCACTGCCATCACGCCCGTCGCTGTCATCGATCGTTGATGACGTGGTGCTGGTGCCATCATCGTCATCGCCGTCATCGATCGTTGAGCTTGCTGTGCTCGATCCGCGATCACCGGATGCGGCGAGGGTTGTCGATGTCGAGTCATCACTCGATCTCCGGTTGTCGTTTGCTGCGACAGCCACTCCCACAGTAAGCACGAGGCTGAGAACGAGGATGGCTGGCAGGATCATGCGTTTGATCATGTCGGGTGTTCCTTTCGGGTCTGGTGATACAAGTGTGCGACGAGGCGCGTTAACGGCGCCTCCGCCAGCCAATAACCCCAGGTAAAAGAATCCAACGCTCGTTCACCGCCCTCGGTCGTGGGTCGTTCTCCTCGCTACGCTTCCTCACATGGTTGATCTCATTGAGACGATTCGGGCGTCGGTCATTGGAACGGAACACGCTGTCCCGGGTCCGTTCGGGCCCAGACGGGTGACATACGCTGACTACACAGCGTCGGGAAGGTCGCTTTCCTTTATCGAGAACTACATCCTTGACGTCGTTCTCCCGCTCTACGCAAACACCCATACGGAGTCATCCGGTACAGGGCTTCAGACATCACGATTTCGGGAAGACGCCAGGGAGATCATCCGAAAGTGCGTGAACGCAAACGATGAGCACGCTGTCCTCTTCGTCGGTTCGGGCTGCACCGGCGCTGTCGACAGAATGATCAGAGTCCTCGGCCTAATCATTCCCGACAGACTCGAATCCGAGTACAAGCTCAGCTCGCTGATTCCTGAAGAGGAGCGCCCGGTCGTATTCATCGGGCCGTTCGAGCATCATTCCAACGAGCTGCCTTGGCGTGAGTCGATCGCAGATGTGGTCAAGATTGGTGAGGACGGCGACGGTCACATCGATCAGGTTCAGCTCGAAGCAGAACTCGCCAAATACGAACACAGACCGCTGAAGATTGGATCCTTTTCGGCGGCGTCGAACGTTACTGGAATCATCTCTGACACCGCGGGTATCGCTCAGCTGCTTCACAAGTACGGCGCTCTGTCATTTTGGGACTTCGCTGCCGCAGCCCCATATGTATCGATCGACATGGTCTTTGAGAACGAGCCGGGCGCCCACAAGGACGCCATCTTCATTTCGACACACAAGCTGATTGGAGGCCCAGGCACTCCAGGACTTCTCATCGCTCGAAAGGAACTCTTCACGAACCGAGTTCCTGGCATTCCAGGTGGGGGAACCGTCGCCTTCGTCAATCCAGATGACCACAAATACGTGACAGACATCGAGCATCGAGAGGAGGGGGGTACTCCTGCGATCGTGGAGTCGATTCGCGCTGGCCTCGTGTTCCAACTCAAGGAAGCCGTCGGTTCCGAGCGGATACGCTCGATCGAGCACAAACTTATCCGAGCGGCAATCTCGTCATGGAGCAAGAATCCGGCGATCGAAATCCTTGGGAACGCAAATGCAGACCGGCTCTCGATCGTCTCGTTCGTTGTCAAACACAAGAAGCAATACCTGCACCACAACTTCGTTGTCGCATTGCTGAACGACCTTTTCGGGATCCAATCGCGTGGTGGTTGTTCATGCGCTGGTCCTTACGGCCATGCCCTCCTGGGGATCGACGCTGAACAGTCCCGTCACTTCAGCGACGAGGTCGCACTTGGATGCGAAGGCATCAAACCAGGATGGATCCGCGTCAACCTCAACTACTTCCTCTCGGATGCCGTCGCCGACTTCATCATCGAAGCCGTGCACATCGTTGCGACCGAAGGCTGGAAACTTCTCCCTTGGTACAGCTTCAACCTCGAGACAGCCGGATGGACCCACGTCGGTGAGAGGGGCGAATCAACACTCTCGCTCAACGACGTTCACTACGCCAACGGAGCCATGGAGTACTCCGTGAAGCCTCAAATTGCCGAGGAAGGCGAGCTTGCCGAGTACATCCAGAAGGCGAAGGAACTGTTCGAAACAATCGACCCAGCCTCTGGGCCTCTCCAGAACGACGTAGACGCAACTGCCTCATTCGAAGACCTGCGGTGGTTCCTCTTGCCAAACGAGGCCAGAGCAGTTGACTGACACCGCACCTGATTGGTTCACGAGTGCGATCGAATCCGCGCCAGAGACCAAATTCGTAGAGGTCGAGGGAACCGCAATTCGCTACCTGTCGTGGGGAACCGAAGGCAAACCAGGTCTGGTTTTCGTCCACGGAGGAGCAGCCCACGCCGAGTGGTGGTCGTTCATCGCACCATTCTTCTCCACAAACTGGCATGCCGTTGCGTTAGATCTCTCAGGACACGGCGAATCTGGTTGGAGAGACGCATATGGACATCCCATGTGGGCTCAAGAGGTCATGGCCGTAGCAACCGATGCGAACTTCCCTGGACCGCCCGTGGTCGTGGGCCACAGCCTCGGAGGCATGGTCACCATTCAGACTGCCGCAACGTACGGGGATGAACTAGCTGGTGCAGTCATCGTCGACACGCCTGTGCAGCGTCCTTCGCCTGAAGAGGACGAGGGCAGTTCAGGACGCGCTTTCCGTTCGCCGGGCGTCTACGACACTCTCGAACGGGCCATGACTCACTTCCGCCTCATCCCGCCCCAGCCCAACGACAACAAGTTCATCATCGACCACATCGCTCGACATTCTCTCCACGAAACGGAGGCAGGCTGGACATGGAAGTTCGATCCGAGGCTATTCAAGGGAAACGTGATCCCGCTTCGGAACCAGCTTGCCTCGGCCGCGTGCCGGATTGCTCTCCTCACTGGGGAGCACTCTTCAATCGTGCCACCGGGAGTTGCCAAGTACATGTACGACCTCATGGGGCGGGTCTCCCCAGTTGTCGAGATTCCTGAGGCCCACCACCACCTCATGCTCGACCAGCCCCTCGCGTTCGTTTCAGCTCTTAGGACACTGCTTGCTGACTGGAATCACTCAACACGCTTCAGGCGAACGGACCCGTCGGTCGTACACTGAAACCATGGCGAAACCGACATCAGACCAGTTGACCCTCGATCAGGCATATCAAGCCGCATTCTTGTGGTTCGACCATAAGGGTGAGCCACCGATCGAGATCACCGAACCTGCCCACGGATCGGTGCAGCTCATCACGGAAACCACATTCGCCCGCGTTCGCTGGGCCACACATCGTGCAGGTCAGGCATCGGTTCTTGCGGTGCTCAAGTCAGCAACAGATCACAAGTCGGTCGCAATATTCTCTGCTTCCGGGTTCACGACTGGGGCAATTGCCGTCGCAGAATCCCAAGGCGTTGCTCTCTATTCCTTTGACTCGTTTGGTACTGCTCACCCCATGACGACTCATGCTCGAAGGCTTCAGCCCGCTACCCCACCAGACCCTCCCTTTGCACCTGAGGTGGAAATTGGCGAGGTGGGCGATATCTGGGCGACAAGCACCCCCCAGGCGCCTGTAAGTGATGTAAGCGTTGAGGCGGCCGAGGGGGGTTCGGAGCGTCTAGATGTGGAGGCCGCTGACTGGATCGAATGCCCATCGTGTGGGACGACCCACTTCAAGAACGCAAAGTACTGCCGGGAATGTGGGACACATCTCAAGTCCGGCGTCCGCCATGCTCGCGACGGCGAAAAGTCAGATCACGGTCTCCGGTGCCGAACGTGTAGCGGGAACGACATCGAACGCGAGAGCTAGGTCCACCAAACTTGACTTAGCGAGTCCGACCCTTCGAAGAACGAGAAAGCCGGTCCGCTGCCTCTTCGCCGGTGATTGACAACGGCCGGCCGGCGAGCTCCATTCTCCGCTCCAACGCGCTGCGGAAACGCTTTGGACACGCACCGAAACCGGCAAGTGGAATGATCTCGCCTCTCGCAAGCATCTGGCGCTCTTCATCGGTCACCGCCACAGGCGGCCTCGTCCCCAACGGATTGCCCGGCATGTTCCCTGCCTCAACTTTGGTGATTGCTCCCGGGCCTTCGGGTGCGAGACCAATTCTGATGTACCACGGCAGGAACGTCGCCGTTTCGTCATAGTCCAGACTCATTTCTGCAATTGCCTCGTAGGGAATCCTAAAAGCATGGTCGTCGGGGTCTGAACCCACCACCAGAAACAACGCCCTGTCAGAAAGCAGCCAAAACATCACGCTGCGTTCACTTGCTCTTCGATCAAGGCCAGAAGCCGATCGATCCAGCGCTTCGTCTCCAACCGTTAAGGGCTTGGCCTTTACTTTGGCCTCGCCACGACCGAGGTCGAGCACGGACTGCTTGAACGCATACAACAACGACATGGGTCAAGGGTACCCGCTCGACGGAAGGTCAGGCGAAGATGTAGAGGACCCCTGACTGGGAGCTGCGGTCTGGGTAGCCTTTGGTCATGCCGAACAACCTCTCAGCGACTGGGAAGCAATTCGCCTGGTCATGGCCGCTCTCTGACTGGGACGAGATGTGGAAGCCGTCGATGTGGCTACGGAATCCGCCTCAGCCCCACGCGACACACATTCTTCATCTGGCAGCGATCATCGCCCTCGTCATGTATGCGAACGTGATCTCGAACGAGGTGCTCCCCGAGATCTGGCACATTCCCTTCCAACTTGGAATCCTCGCCATCGCCCTAGCCATTTCACGCCGCGCAGGAACGACATGGACCGCAATGGGTCTGAGAAGGGATCGGCTCTCTCGAGGAGCAGCGGTCGGAGGGCTTCTGGTCGCAGTCATCACGATCGGTATCGCCATAGCCATTGCAATTCCGGGAACGCGTGAGCTGTTTCGTGACGAGAAGATTGTGGATGCGTCTCTCGGGTGGGGCCTATTTCAGGCGCTCGTTCGTATCCCGCTTGCAACCGCTCTCTATGAGGAGGTTCTCTTCAGGGGAATCGTCTTTGGCATGCTCGCTCGCCGGTATTCACCGCTGCTTGCTGGAGTGGCAACCTCTCTACTGTTCGGCTTCTGGCACATCCTGCCGACGCTCGACACACTCGACACCAGCCCTGCTGGCGACCTCTTCTCTGGGTGGGTCGGTGCCGCCATCGCGGTAATGGGATCGGTAGCTGGCACGGCTCTCGCGGGAGTCGGGTTCCTGTTGGTTCGTCTGTACGCCAACAGCACCCTGGCAGCAGTCCTGGCACACATCGGTACCAACTCGGTAGCCATGCTGGGGGCACTGTTCGTGATACACGTGCTGTAAAGCGTTTACCGTCCACCGTCTACCGTTCACCGTCGGCGTCACCTTCAGAGGTCAGTGCCGGAGGTCCTTACACCTGTCCCGCCCTGAGGGAGGACGGGCGAGTCTGCGAGCCAGGAGGGTGGGGGCAAGCGAGTCTGCAGTTCGGGAGCGCGTCATCCCCCTGCATCGCTCGTTCCTCACTCTGCCGTCCCCCTTGAAAGGGGGACCGACCTAGGACGAGGGCGGAGCCCAATCTTCGGTCCTCCCTTGAGGGAGGACGGGCGAGCCTGCGAGCCAGGAGGGTGGGGGCACAAGCGGGTCTGCAGTTCGGGAGCGCGTCATCCCCCGACATCGTTCCGATTCTGGAACGGTAGGCGGTAGGCGGTAGACGGTAAACGGTAAACGGCAGACGGTAAACGCCTCCCCGCTGCTTGACATTTCCCTATCCGCTTGCAAGTATTGACCCGGCCCCAAACCCGTTTGGTGTCGAACCGCGATCGAGGAGGATCGATGCACAGGCTCATCTCGCCCACTCCAGCATCTCCAGCTCTCGCGCGCGCTGCAATGCGCTGACATCCCACCGCGCTGCACCTGCTCCCGAGAGCCCCGAGACCGCTGGCCTAGCCGCGTGTGCCTCGCCGTTCCCCTCCCCAAGGACCCTCCATGATCCCCGTACGTGCATATTTCAGACTCTTTACCGGCTACATGCGGCCCTACCGCAGGCAGGCTGTGCTCCTCGCCGTCGTCCTCTTTGCGACCATCGGCCTACAACTCGCCAACCCCCAGTTGATCGCGGTGTTCATTAACCGCGCCTTGGAAGACGCAAGTGCTGAAACTCTCATACCCCTTGCGGCTCTATTCATGGCAGTGGCCGTAGCCCATCAACTCCTCATGGTGTGGGCCTCGTACCTCGCAGAACAGATCGGGTGGTCGGCAACAAACCAAATGCGGGCAGACTTGATGGATCATCTGATTCGTCTCGATATGGGATTCCACAAGGGTTCAAGCCCTGGTGAGCTGATCGAGCGTATCGACGGAGACGTCACAGCTCTCTCCAACTTCTTCTCTTCGATGATCATCAAGGTTGTCGGCAATGGCGTCCTGCTTACCGGAATTCTTGTTCTGCTGTGGTTCCAGTCGTGGATTGTTGGGCTATCCATCACAGTTTTCACGCTCCTCGCAGTCCTCGGAATGCTCAGACTCCACGGCGTCACGGTCCCTTGGCAAAAAGCCATTCGAGCGACGAGTGCAGAAATGTACGGATTCATCGGAGAGCAGATAGACGGAACAGAGGACATCGAGGCAAACGGCGCAACCAACTTCATGGTCCGAAGGTTCGACGAAATCCAACGACGATGGCTACCACAAGTCGTACTCGGCTGGACAGGTTGGGCGATGATGCGGATTACGTCGATGGGACTCTACTTCTTCTCTCTCGTGATGGTCTACGTCCTCGGGTCATGGCAGTTCGGGGTAGGGACGCTCACGATCGGCTCCGTGTATCTCGTCTTTCAGTACGTTCAGATGTCGCACATGCCAATCGAACAGATCAGGGAGGAACTCATCGACCTCCAGAAGGCCGGAGCGTCAATCGCACGCGTCGAGGACCTATTTGCGAGGAAATCGAAGTTAGTGCAGCGTGAAGCGCGCACGCTACCGCACGACGCGCTAAGCGTTGCATTTGACAATGTGACGTTCAGATACGACGACGAAGCTGGAGATGAGATCGTGCTCGACGGTGTGTCGTTCGCCATCAAACCGGGCCGAGTCGTGGGACTTCTCGGCCGCACCGGCAGTGGCAAATCAACCATCGCCCGACTCTTGACAAGGCTCTATGAGCCTCAGGGAGGCGCCGTCCGAATCGACGGCAACGCAACATGGGACATCGACCTTGAGACTCTGCGCGAAAGAGTCGCCTTGGTCACCCAGGATGTCCAGCTGTTTCGCGCAACGGTGAGGGACAACCTGACGTTCTTCGACCCGACGATCACAGACGACAAGCTCCGAGAGGTGCTACACAGACTCGAACTCGACGAGTGGCTCGCAACGCTCCCAGACGAACTCGACACGACCCTCGACAGCGGGAGCGGTGGACTCTCTGCCGGTCAGGCCCAGTTGCTCGCGTTCACTCGGGTCTTTCTCAGAAACCCCGGCGTTGTAGTGCTTGACGAGGCATCTTCGAGACTCGACCCAGCGACCGAAACGCTGCTCGAACGTGCCGTGGATCATCTCCTTCAAGACAGGACAGCGATCGTGATCGCCCACCGACTCGCGACAATCGCAAGAGCCGACGACATCGTGATCCTCGAAGACGGAAAAGTGATCGAAACCGGCGAGCGGCTCACATTGATGGAAGACGAGGACTCCGTTTTCTCTCGGCTATTGAGGACCGGGATAGAGGAGGTGCTCACATGACGAAAGCTACACACCCTCCATTCCGAAGGGCACTCTTCGCGCTCATTCGCCAGCAGCCAATCCGATACGCATGGGCCCAGTTCCTCTGGATTTCGATTTGGACGATGCCGATTCTCGTCGGCCTCATCACCGCCAGATTCTTCGATCAACTCGTCGACGGAACGGAGGTCACCAGCCTGCTGGTCCTTATCGCTGCCACGTTTGCATACGCCGCAGGGCGATCCGTGTTCATCATGCTTGGCATGCGCAACCATGGCTCGATGCTGTTCCGTGGGTCCGCCGCAATACGACGCAACGTCCTCCAACGAATCTACGAGCTCCCTGGTGCGAGCCCCGTTTCTGAGTCGCCGGGAGAGATCGTCAGCCGCTTCAGGGATGACGTTGAGCACGTAATCCTGCCGTTCGACCTCTCCGTCGACATTGCCGGTGCCGGTCTGGCAGGGGTTCTCTCGATTGGAATTCTGATGACGATTGACACCACCATCACCTTCGTAATCCTGATACCGGTAGCCATGGTGGGAATCGTTGCAATCCAGACGGGCTCGCTCGTTCGTCGCTACCGGACGAAGGCAAGGGAGACAACTGAGGCAATAGCGGGTTTTCTTGGCGAAACGTTTGCAGCGACGCAGTCGGTGAAGGTCGCAGGCGCGGAGGCGAACATGCTCGCGAGGTTCACGGCACTCAACGACGAGCGGCGAACCATGATGGTGCGCGATCGCACCCTCACCGCTGTCCTCGAAGCTGTGTTCCGAAGCACCATCTATGTCGGAACAGGTCTTGTGCTTCTTCTAGCGGCCGGGCGCATCACGACTACGGGTGGAGCAGGAATCACCCTCGGCGAGTTCAGCCTGTTCGTGTTTCTCCTCGGGATTGTGACCGATGCCGCGTACTTCAGCGGCATGTTCGTGGCAAGGGCCAAGCAAGGGGCGGTCAGCTTCGAGCGGCTCACGTCAACACTTCGTGGCGATTCCTGGCGACGGCTCTTTGAACGCTCGGAGCTGAATCTCGACAGCGAACCCCCAAAGCCGAGCCGACAAACCCACGAACCAGAGCCATTCGAGCGACTCGAGCTCGTCGGGCTCAGCTATACCTACGATGGCACGGATGCGGGAATCGACGACGTGAGTCTCTCGGTCGGGGCCGGTGAATTCGTCGTTGTCACAGGACGAATCGGGTCCGGCAAGACAACACTGCTTCGAGCCGCTCTTGGCCTGCTTCCCGTCTCGAGCGGATTCATACTGTGGAATGGCGAACGGGTTGAAGACCCTGAGGTGTCGATGGCTCCCCCGAGGGTTGCCTACACACCACAGGTTCCGAGGCTCTTTTCGATGTCGCTCCTTGAGAACCTTGTGCTCGGCGACGACATCGATGAGGAGGTGCTGGATGAATCCGTCTACATCGCCACTATGACTCGTGATATCGAAATGATGCCTGAAGGCCTCGAGACGCTGATCGGGCCAAGAGGCGTGCGGCTGTCAGGTGGACAAGTCCAGCGATCAGCGTCCGCTCGTATGTTCACTCGCAGGCCCCAACTTCTGGTGCTTGACGACGTTTCAAGCGCCCTCGATGTCGAGACTGAGAAGGTGTTGTGGGAGCGATTGTTTGCTGCCAGAGCCGGGGTTGCGACACTTGTGGTTTCCCATCGCCAGGCAGTGATGGCCAGAGCGGATCGCATTGTCGTGATGGACCGCGGAAAGATCGCTGCAACTGGTACCGCTGCAGAACTTCAGCAGACCGACGAAACATTCCGAGCAATCTGGGACGGCACCGCTGGCGCTGGGGGGCGCTGAGGACAAGCGGGTCGGCCTACCCGCGGGTAATCGAAAGGATCTCAATCTCGAAGGTGAGCACTTCGCCTGCGAGTTCATGGTTCGCATCGACCTTGGCCATGCCACCGACAATTTCAAGCACCTCGGCTCGTTGGGTGTTGTTGATGAACACCACATCGCCAACGGCAACATCCGACTGGCTCGGTGCGATCGGCAACTCAACAACGAGCGATGGATCCCATTCGCCGTACCCGTCGGCCGGTTGAATATCGACTGTCTTGACCTGACCAACCGAAGACCCAGTAACCGCTATATCAAACCCAGCGATGACTCTTCCCCCTCCAACCGTGAAGCTAAACGGAGCGCCACGGTCCCGCGACGAGTCCACCTTTGACCCGTCGGCCAGTGTCAAAACGTAGTGAAGTTCGACGATATCGCCGGTTTGAGCAGTCATCGACTCAACTGCGTCTTCATCCGAAGACGCAGTTGAACAGCTTGCAGCGATCAACAGGATCGGGATGAAGAGAATGATGAGACGTTTGGATATGACAATGCTCCTGGTCAGGTTCCGCGACTTTAGGAACGATGCGAGGCAATCGAGGGTGTTACGGTTTGGATCAAGGTTCGCGGAGAGAGCGGCGCAGTATCATTCTGAGCAATGAGCGACTACACACCGCCGGTACGCGACATGATGTTCGTGCTCGATACGATCGCTGATATCGATTCGATCACCTCCCTGCCTGCCTTCGATCATGTGGATGCCGAGATAATCGAGGGCGTTCTCGATGAAGCCGGTCGCTTCTTTGGAGAAGTTTTCGCTCCAACCAATCCCATCGGCGACACGAAGGGCTCAGTTTTTGCAGATGGGAATGTTGTCACCCCAGACGAATTCAAACCCGTGTGGGCCAAACTCGTTGAATCCGGTTGGACGGCCGTAACCGGTTCTCAGGAGTTTGGCGGCCATGGATTCCCGAAGGCGATCGGGGCGCCGGTCTCCGAAATGATGACCACAGCGAACCTCGCTTTTTCGCTGGCTCCGATGTTGACAGGGAGCGCAATTTCGCTTCTCGAACATCACGGAAGTGATGAACTTCGTGACCTATTCCTTGCAAATCTCATCAGCTGTAGGTGGACTGGGACGATGGTGCTCACCGAGCCAGAAGCTGGCTCCGATGTGGGTGCGCTCCGCACAAAGGCCGAAGCGAACGACGACGGCACGTGGCGTATCAGCGGCACCAAGATCTTCATCACATGGGGTGATCACGACCTCACAGACAACATCATCCACCTCGTATTGGCGAGGACACCTGGAGCACCGAGCGGAACAAAGGGAATCTCGCTGTTCCTCGTACCGAAGTTTCTTCTCGACGCCGACGGTTCCTCTGGTGAGCGCAACGCGGTCGAGACAGTATCGATTGAACACAAGCTCGGCATCCACGCAAGCCCAACATGCGTTCTGTCCTTCAATGGCGCAAAGGGGTACCTGATCGGCGAAGAGAATCAAGGCATGCGGTACATGTTCACGATGATGAACCAAGCGCGGTTGGAGGTCGGTCTTGAAGGCCTGGCTGTGGCCGAACGCGCCTATCAACACGCCGCGGCGTACGCCAAGAACCGCACCCAGGGGCGAGCGCCAGGGGCGACCCAGCCATCGGCGATCATCGACCACGCCGACGTGAGGCGCATGCTCATGACCATGAAGGCGTACACCGAGGCGATGCGATCTCTTGTCTACGATGCCACAGCTTCCGAGGACCGCCAGCGGCATGGTGTGTCCAAGGACGATCGCTTAGCTGCCTCGGACCGGATCGCGCTGCTTACTCCTGTGACCAAGGCATGGTGCACCGACAGGGGAGTAGACGTTGCGTCCATTGGTGTCCAGGTTCACGGAGGCATGGGCTTCATCGAGGAGACAGGGGCGGCACAGTTCTACCGAGATGCCAGGATTACGCCGATCTATGAGGGGACGAACGGCATCCAGGCGATCGACTTGGTGCTCCGCAAACTTCCGATGAATGACGGAGCGGTCATCAACGCTTACCTGAGCGAAATCGAAGTACTCGCCGATGAGCTGCGGTCCGAACCTGCCCTCTCTGAGGTCGGCACCAAGCTTGGCGAAGCCGCTGTAGTCGTTCGAACTGCAACCGACACCCTCAACGGGTCAGACAGTGTCTCGTTTCGGATGGCCGGCGCAACCCCGTATTTGGAAATGCTCGGATCGCTCTGTGGCGGCTATTACCTCGCTCGCCAGGCGCTCCGGGCCCTACCCAAAGCGGACATCGAGCCGTGGATGGCAGCCAAGGTTGCAACCGCCAAGTTCTACATGACCAACCTGCTTGGGAACGTCCATGGTCTCGCCTCAGCAGCCACGAGTGGCAATGAATTGTTGTTCGCTATCGGCGATGACCTCATCGGCACGTCCGCTTGACGGTTTCAGGGCTACGGGCCGCGCTGAATGCAATGGCGAGATTGGTCAACGATCCCCGTGATACCAACCTATGACCGTTACCGTCATGGATAAGGGCACACCTCCTATCGCCCCTTTTGATGACCTCCACGATTACAACACCCGAAACTCAGACATTCTCCGACCTCGGTGTCGAGCAGGCGATTGTCGACGTCCTCACATCGCAGGGCATTCTCACTCCCTTTCCGATTCAGTCCATGACTCTTCCAGACGCATTTGCTGGCAAGGACATCACAGGAAAGGCAGAAACTGGATCTGGCAAGACGCTCGCCTTCGGCATACCAATGCTTGCCCATGTCGGCACTGCCAAACCAAAGAAGCCGCAAGGCCTCATACTGGTCCCGACGCGAGAACTCGCAAACCAGGTGACAAAAACGCTCGCCCCACTCCTCGAAGCTAAGAATCTCACGGCAGTCGCTGTCTACGGCGGCGCCCCGATGGGACCCCAGATCGATGCTCTTGCTGCTGGTGCATCGATAGCAATCGCTACACCGGGCAGGTTGATCGATCTCCTGGAGCGCAAAGCACTGTTGCCATCTGACGTTTCCATCGTCACAATCGACGAGGCAGACCAGATGGCTGACATGGGTTTCATGCCTCAGGTTCGCCGGATCATGGCGCAACTTCCAGAGAAGCGGCAAACATTTCTCTTCTCCGCGACGCTTGACCATCAGGTGGCTGAGCTGATCGAGAAGTACATGACTGATCCGACCATGCACGAGGTCGAATCCGACAATGACTCGGTCGACACGATGGAGCATCGATTCTTGAAGGTCCACTTCATGGACAAAGCAAAGGTTGTTGCCGAGATCTCCCGCTACAACGACCGAGTTCTGGCCTTTTCTCGAACCAAGGCTGGAGCAGACAGGCTTGCACGGGATCTCGACGAACTTGGGATTGCCGCCGCACCCATTCACGGTGACCTTCCTCAGGCGAAGCGTGAACAGTCGCTCCAGAGATTCAAGGACGGCAAGGTAGCCGTCCTCGTGGCAACGAATGTCGCGGCTCGCGGCCTCCATATCGACGGTGTCGATGTTGTTATTCACTACGACCCGCCAGACGACCCAAAGACCTATCTTCACCGAAGTGGTCGAACGGCACGGGCTGGGGAATTGGGGCTCGTTGTGACCCTCGTCGAGTGGGATCAGGTCAACGAGGTCCTTGGCATCCAGCGGAGAGCAAATCTCAACATTCCAATCGTGAAGATGTTCTCAAACGATGAACGCCTCGCAGACCTCACAGCGTGGGAACCTCCTCCCGAGGAAGCCCCGTTCTCCGCCAAAGCTCTCAAGAAGCGCAAG
>JAQCAA010000043.1 GCA_027728645.1 Actinomycetota bacterium
CACGGCCCATGCCCTGGTGTCAGTGCCATCGTGCTCTTGCCGTTCCACGCTACGCCAGCCCGTACGGCGACGGCCCTATCAACGAGCCTGTCGTCGTCAAAGACCCGCTCGATCCGATGGCCGCGCAATCTCAGGACAGCAGCAACTTTGTCGAGTGTTTCTCGCACCCGTTCGTAGCGATCACCCTCAGCGAACCGAGCAACCGACCTTGCGGTAGAAGCGTCGACTCCATCTCCGGACGTGAGGTACGGGACTGCCACAACGACAATCGATTTGGCCCAAGGAAAGTGCCGCTGGGGTTGGGTGGAACCGTCAGGGTCTCCATAGGTGAACCCCAGCCCTCCGTGGAGCCCTGAGTCAACCCGCTGGCGTATCGCCGCAGCCGTCTCTGGAAACGGGGAGCAGTCAGTCACACCGACTCTGACATCGTGATCTACGGCGTCGCGTATTTCTGCTTCCAAATCCATGGCTAGAGACTACGTACTACGCCTCGGTGAGCACCGACACATCCGACTCAATTATGTTCCAGATGAAACCTCTTGATGAATTGTCAGCCGGTCTGCGTGGTCCGGAGACGGATCGGCGAGACAAGACCGATCTTGCTCATCTCGTCAATCGCAGCTTTTTCGTCGTCTGCAAGCACAAGAATTCCGTGGTCGCCCAAAAGCGCAGTCACGATGCAGTCGTCACAGGCCTTTGTGTGGCGCATATCGCATGTTTCGCAATCAATGATCATCGCTACCTCCCTTGGTGTGGTCAACCTACGAAGGGGGTGTGACAGAAACGGAGGCAGAGCATGAAGGATTACGGAGCAAGACCCGAATCCCGATAACCGAAAAACCAATCGGCAGACAGAGGAGATAGGGCAGACTGCGGAAGACGGATTTTGGTTCTGAGAGCTGAGAGCTGAGAGCTGAAAGCTCGGTAGACAGTAGACGGTAGACCGTGGAGGCTGAAAGCTGAAAGCTGAGAGCTGAAAGCTCGGTAGACGGTAGACAGTAGACGGTAGACCGTGGAGGCTGAAAGCTGAAAGCTGAAAGCTGAGAGCTGTAAACTGCCGCGATGCTCCTCGGACTCAATCTCGGACTCTTCGGCTCTGCGGTCGCCGGAAATTTCGGGCTCATCGAACGTGCAGAACAACTCGGGTACGACAGCGTTTGGACGGCTGAGGCGTACGGGTCGGACGCCGCGACGCCACTCGCATACATTGCTGCACGAACCGAGCGAATCAAACTCGGCACCGGAGTCATGCAAATGCCAGCGCGAACCCCAGCGATGACGGCGATGACAGCAACGACGATCGATCAGATGTCAGACGGCAGATTCCTTTTGGGTTTGGGCGTCTCAGGGCCACAGGTCGTGGAGGGCTGGCACGGCCGGCCATACGGGAAACCACTCGGGGTCACTCGGGAATACGTCGAGATCCTTCGAAAGATTTTCGCTCGCACCGAACTCGTCACGCACGAAGGCGCTTACTACCAGCTCCCGTATGGGGGTGAGGATGCAACCGGTTTGGGGAAGCCTTTGAAGATCATGAGCAAACCAAAGAACCCGAACCTCCCGATTTACATTGCGGCCATCGGACCGAAAAATGTCGAACTCACGGCCGAGATCGCCGATGGTTGGCTTCCCGTGTTTTTTTCGCCAGAACGAACGCGGGACGTATATGAACCTCGGCTCTCTGCCGGGTTCGCAAAGAGCGGCGACACCAAAAAGTCAGCGAGCTTTGACGTGGCACCAACGGTTGCAGCCCTTGTCACCGATGATCTCGAGGCAGGCAGAATGCAGATGAAGCCGTCGCTTGCGCTCTACATCGGCGGGATGGGGGCCAAAGGTACGAACTTCTACAATGACCTCGCAAGACGTTATGGCTATGAGGAAGCCGCAGAGACAATCCAGAACCTCTACCTCGAGGGCAAGAAGATGGAAGCGACCATGGCTGTCCCCGATGCACTTGTCGATGAGGTATGTCTTGTCGGGACGAGAGACCGGATTAAGGACCGCCTCGAAGTCTGGAGAGACGCTGGAGTCACGACCCTCATCGTTGGCGCATCCGACCACCCGACCGTCAAGACGATCGCGGAGTTGGTCGTCTAAGACGGCACAGCAGAGCCGGTGAGGCTCAGTGCCTCGGCTTCTTCAGAAGGTGCGCTCGGAACGGTGAGCCTGAAGGTGCAGCCGCTCGATGGGATGTAGGTGAGTGAGCCGCCCATCAGCTCCGAGAGTCGCTTCGACAACGTAAGCCCAAGGCCAACTGAGCCGGGGGAAACTCGCCCGGACGATGACCGGCCATATGGTTCGAATATCGACTCAAGGTCATGGTCGGGAATCCCAGGACCGTCGTCAACTACATCGAGGAAAGTGGCTTCACCATCCGACCCAAAAGTCACACGGACATGTTTTCCTCCGTAACGCATCGCGTTCGTCAGCAGGTTTCGTATGACCTGGCGGATGCGAACAGGATCTGCGAAGGCTGCCGACGCCTGATCGTCCACGAGGAGTTCGATGTCGTCTGGAACTGTGAGGTGTGAAACAACGCTCGCGGTGAGGAGGGCCAAGTCAGTTCGCTCTGGGAACACAGCAACGGTTCCGTCTTCCGACCTCGCAGCGATCAGCAGGTCTTCGACAAGGTCGGCCATCTCGCGACTCTCGTCCGCGATAACGCCAATGAGTTGGTCGGCCTCCTCCGGTCCGATTGTTCCATCGTTGGCCCTCAATTCCTCCGCAAGCCCCACCACGGCGGTCAGCGGCGTTCTGAGCTCGTGGCTAACGGAGGC
Organism: Actinomycetota bacterium; assembly: GCA_027728645.1. GTDB lineage: Bacteria > Actinomycetota > Acidimicrobiia > Spongiisociales > UBA5794 > UBA5794. The sequence goes on from JAQCAA010000043.1 coordinate 2,778, forward strand.
AATCAGCTGGTCCTTGGAGGCAAGGAGTGACTCAAGGCGGAGCCGGCTCTGGGAGCGCTCATAGTACGCCCCGAGGATGTCGGCAATCGTTCGGAGGAATGCTTCATCGCGTCTAGACCACGACCGAGTCGCCTGCCTCCTTACGAATCCGACGGAGCCGAACCAACCGCCTGCGACCTCAATGCCCACCACGAGTTCAGCGTTCCTTCCGTCCATCGTCTTGGCAAGCGAACCAGTTTGAATCGCTTCTCGAATGGCAGCGATTTCGGAGTATGGAACCGTTTCAGCGACAGCGTGAATCGGGAGAAGTCCAGGCTGCACCCAGCTGGCGATCGCCTCGGCAGACGGAGCCCCATTCGGCAAGGGAACTGTTCGAGTGATGTACACCTCGTCAACACTCGCGGCAAGTCCGATCGATTCCAGAGCCGAATCAACGCTCAGGCCCCGTTCTCCGAGTAGGAATTTCGATGCCTTTGCAAGCGCCTCTTCGTAGCGAAGGCGGCCACCAAGAGAACCAATCAGGGAATCTCGAACACGCATGTCCTCGACTCGTTGCCAGAATGCAGCCGTGAGATCGGCGAGGGTCCGGAGTAGTTCCAGATCATCTGGCTGCCATCGACGGCTCGGATTCGTATCAGCCGCACCCACGACTCCGACCCACACACCGTTGACGACGATTGGTACGTCGAGTTCCTTCCGAGCTCCGCTCTCACCTGAGCGGTCAAGGTGTGTACCAGACACCTCCTCAATGCGGAAGAAGAATGGTGCGCCGCCCTCAAGGTGCGACCGTGCACCGGGCATCTCGCTCCACGGGGTCTGGGTTCCCCGCTGAAACGCGGAGTGAACTGAACGATTTGCTGCAGCGCTCTCGACAACAATCGCTGTCAAACCCATGTTGGAATCTTCAGTGTTCTGCTCTACGAAAGCAATGGGCGCGCCGATCGCATCTCGAATTGCCTCCAGAGCAAACCCAAGCGCCGTTGCGTCGTCCTCGCCGACGAGTGCCCTAGATGCGACGGATATCGCTTGAGACACCAGGACTCTGCGCTCTTCCTCCTCTGTTCGTTCACGCAGGGTGGCGGCGAATCTCCTCACAATCTCGATAGTCGCAATTCCGAAGACAACGGAAGCCACCACACCGGCAGCAATGGTCCTCTCGATTGGCGGATCGGGCAGATCCAGGACTGTCGGAGCAACCAATACAAGGGTCCCAACCACGACGGCGTAGAGCGCGAGTGGCCATGCGCGGGCTGCTGGTACGAGCACAGCGACGAGCACCACGAAGTAGCTCATAACCATTGCGATTCCTGGTGCGGGGACTCCGACGGCGATGCAGGCCAAACCTCCCGCTGTCATGTCGATGATCAGCGTTGGGCCTACTCGGCCTCTCACGGTCTTGAGGGCAATATGTGCATCGAGTGCGGTCAAGGCCGCTACGACAGCGGCAACGGCCGCTGCGGGCCACCCAAGAAGAACCGCAACGAAGGCCGCTGCAATCGCCGAGAACGCTGTGACCATGCGTCTGAGCCCATGCCAACGCATGAGCACAGTTGTACGCATCGGATCTGGTCGGACCGCGATGGCCATATGAGGTTTTTGAAGGGTGGTTGCCACGAGAATGGCCTTCGTTCGCTCACTGCCTTATCGGCGCGTGTTCACCTTTCGTTTAGGTGTTCGCTCCACGCAACGAGTGCCTTTGTGTAGAGCACGAGACAGTTGGTCCGGCTGGCTCGTAACTGCAACTCTCTATCGTCGGTGATCACAACACATCGGTCGCCTTGAGCAGCCACAAGATTCACGATTGCGTCGTCTGCCGAGACTTCTGGTTCGAACACGATGTGAACACCATGTGCCGAGATTGTGAAATCGTCTCCCTTGACGTTGGAAGCGTCAAATACAATGACCACGGAGGCCTGTGTCGCCCGCTTGAGCATGTCGGCTCTTGCAATCGCCGCTTCTCGACCGTCGCGAGTTGAAAACTTGTCGGACACGGCGCCAGCAACGTTGTAGCCGTCAATGAGGAATCGATCTGGTTGTTGATCGATGACCGCGTCGAGGCCGGCTGCTGAGTCCGGGAGGATTCCAGCAGGCATCTTCAGGTCTCGAACGTCCGGAGCGAGCGCCCAGGCCTGTCGGTGCGGCTCTCTGTACGGCCGCATGCGGATTTCCATCGCATCGAGAAGCGCCGCAAGCTCGGATGCGCCGCTTGGAATTGCGCCTGTCATTTGTGATTCGGGTTGGACCAGTCGTTGCTTGGCCGCGAATTCTCGCTTCGCTGTGCGTTCGGTCATACGGTCCACGCTGGCAGCAAGCGCCTCGTTCGCTTGGTGTAGGTCTGCAATCTGGGCGTCCAACTCAGCCTTCTGCCTCTCTAGCTCGAGCAGTTTGGCTCCTGCCGCCTCGGCGGATCGTTTGAGCCCTTGTCGCGATCGCTTATCAGACGCGGCCTGTTGTTCGAGCGCCGCGTCGCGCTCCCGCTTCGAACTCACGAGTCGGCTCTTAGCTTCTGCCAGCTGTGTGGACAGATCCCTGACGACCCTCAACGCATCGTCCCGTTCGGCGCTGACTCGACCGATTGTGAGAGAGGCCGCTGCGAGAGATACATCGGTAGCAGCAGCGGTTGGGTCCTTGAGAAAGCGCTGCCCGACCTCGTCGTCGATTCCTGACTCAGTCCACCTCTTCGTGACAGCAGTCCTGAACGGCTCATCCGATGCGATGTGGTCGATAATCGCCTTCTGATGTGGCGCTGGGAGACGTTTACCTGTTCCCTTTGCGGCGTTCCGCAGACGGATCGGAATTGCATCAAGCTCGCGGTCTGCAAGTTCTTCCCTCGCAACGCGAATCACGTTGGCGAGGATCCTAAATTCGTCACCACTCGGCACGGAACACTCCCAATCGACACTCGGCGTCACAGGCTCATCTTGACATGTGACACGAGAGTGCCATACTCGCACTCCACGCACCAAACAAGGTGAACCATGCACACCCAAATAGTCCTCGTACTCATTCTCATGTAGGCGCATTACAACACCGATGCGCCTTACCCTCCATTCCACGGAGGGTTTTCTTCTATCTGGAGCCGCCACATGGCAGACCACATCACTGGAGCAGAGATCCTCCTCAAGAGCCTCGAACTCGAAGGCGTAGAGATCGTATTTGGTCTACCAGGCGGTGCCATCCTCAAGGCATACGACTCGATGTACGACAGCCCAATTCGGCACGTTCTCGTGCGTCACGAGCAGGGTGGCGGCCACATGGCATCTGGGTATGCACATGCAACGGGCAAGGTCGGCGTGACGTTCGCAACATCTGGGCCGGGGGCAACAAACCTGGTAACCCCGCTCGCCGATGCCTACATGGACTCAATACCCGTGGTCGCGATCACGGCGCAGGTCGCCTCCACATCAATCGGCCTCGACGCATTCCAGGAAGCCCACACCTGGGGCATATCGATGCCTGTAACCAAGCACAACACACTCATCACCGAGACGCACGAAATCGCAGGCGCAGTGCACGAAGCATTCCATATTGCAGCGACAGGCAGACCAGGCCCAGTTCTGGTCGACATCACGAAAGATGCTCTCACCGGAACGGCAGCGTTCACCGGGAAGAAATGCATCAACCTGCCTGGCTACAAGCCCTCGGTCAAAGGGCATCCAAAGCAAGTGTAAGCCGCAATAGAACTCATCATGGCGAGCCAACGCCCGGTCCTCTACACCGGAGGGGGAACGATTCGGGCCGGAGCAGCCGCTGAATTGACGGCTTTTGCGGAGCTGATGAACCTCCCTGCCGTCACCACGCTCATGGCAAGAGGTGCAATCCCTGACTCCCATCACCTTGCCCTTGGCATGCCAGGCATGCATGGTTGCTACACAGCCTCGACTGCAATCCAAAAAGCAGATCTCCTCATCAACATCGGCGCTCGATTTGACGACAGGGTCACGGGCGATCCGGAGTTCTTTGCACCCAATGCAAAGGTCATTCACGTCGATGTAGATCCTGCTGAGATTGGCAAGATCAGAAATGCTGATGTGCCGATCGTCGGTGATGCCAAAGTGGTCCTTGGACAGCTTATCCAATCAGGCACCAAGCGCCTCGCAGGGAACCAGGCGCCAGCGAGAACAGAGTGGTTCGAGACGATACGCGGGTGGCAGCGAGACTTTCCGCTTGCGTTCGATCAGGACCCGTCTGGGCCAATCCAGCAGCAGTACGTGATCGATCAACTCCACAAAGCGACCGGAGGCAATGCGATTGTCGTTGCCGGTGTTGGCCAACACCAGATGTGGGCGTCCCAGTTTTGGGGATTCGAGCGACCAAACACCTGGATCAATTCAGGGGGGCTCGGAACCATGGGGTTCGCTGTTCCAGCTGCAATTGGTGCCAAGGCCGGTATGCCAGACGAAACGGTCATCGCTATTGATGGCGACGGGTGTTTCCAGATGACATTCCAGGAGCTGATAACAGCAGCGATTGAGAAGATTCCCGTCAAGATTGCCGTCATGAACAACGCCAACCTTGGAATGGTTCGTCAGTGGCAGAGGCTCTTCTACAACGAGCGGTTCTCGGCCTCCGAGCTTTCGTACGACAATCCGAACATTGTGATGCTTGCCGAAGCGCTTGGCTGCGTCGGGCTCAGAGCCGAAGTCCCAAGCGAGGTGATCCCGACGATTGAAAAGGGTCTCGCCATCACCCATCGACCGGTCGTCATGGAGTTCAGATGCGACCCGGACGCAATGGTCTATCCGATGATTGCCTCTGGCGGAAGCAACGACGACATCATCATGGGTCCCGGTGATCTGAAATGAGCCACGTCATTTCGGTCACCGTCGAAAACAAGCCTGGCGTTCTGGCACGGGTCGCCTCGATGTTTGCACGACGAGACTTCAACATTCACTCGCTAACGGTCGGGCCGACCGAAGATCCGAGCCGGTCGCGGATGACCGTCGTTGTGGATGGCCCGATGATGGAACAAGTCGTGAAGCAGCTCTACAAGCTCGTTCACACCCTCAAGGTCACTGAGCACAAGCCGGGTGAGGCGATTGAGCGCGAGATTATGCTGTTGCGAGTCAACGCCGATCCGAAGCGGAGAAGCGAAATCCTTGAGTCAGCCAACATGTTCGAAGCCAGAACCGTCGACGTCGGGCCGTCAACCGTGACGTTTGAGGTCGTCGGAGAACCGGGCCACCTTGCTGATTTCCACGAGATGATGAAGACGTACGGAATCGTCAGCCTCGTCAAATCAGGACGAATCGCCATGGCGAAAGATGCAAAGACCGCTACAAAGAAACACAAACAACCGGCCTAGGGGGCTGACTGACAATGGCAAAGATGTACTACGAGGCCGATGCTGATCCGGCGCTCATCACCCGCAGGAAGGTCGCGGTCATCGGCTTCGGAAGCCAGGGTCACGCCCACGCCTTGAATCTCAAGGAATCTGGAGTCGACGTGATTGTTGGACTCAGAGAGGGGTCAAAAAGAGTCAGAGCGGCATCAGACGCTGGGCTCAAAGTTGTTGACCCCGAAACGGCAGCCGAGTGGGCCGATGTCATCATGATGCTTGTGCCAGACCAGGTCCAAAGCGAAGTCTATGAAAGTGTGATCGCTCCCCGTCTCAACAGCGGCGACGCTTTGTTCTTCGCACACGGGTTCTCCATCCACTTCGGATTCATTACTCCCCCACCCGATGTCGATGTCGTGATGGTCGCACCCAAAGGTCCTGGCCACCTTGTTCGGAGGCAATTCGTGGAGGGCTCAGGCGTCCCAACACTCGTTGCCGTACACCAGGACGCCTCAGGGGATGCACTTGCGCTTGGCCTTTCCTACGCACACGGGATCGGAGGCACGCGAGGCGGCGTCATAGAAACGACGTTCAAGGATGAAACCGAGACCGATCTCTTTGGGGAACAGGTCATTCTTTGCGGCGGAATCGATTCGATGATTCAAGCTGCATTCGAAACACTGACCGAGGGGGGCTACGACCCAGAAATGGCCTACTTCGAGGTGCTCCATGAACTCAAGCTCATCGTTGACCTTGTGTGGGAGGGTGGCATCGAGTGGATGCGCCACTCGGTATCAGATACCGCCGAGTACGGCGACATCACCCGCGGCCCGAGAATCGTGACAGATCAGACGAGAGAGACGATGCGAGCGATCCTCGGAGAGATCCAATCCGGCGAATTCGCACGGGAATGGATGGCAGAGTACGCCGCCGGTTCCCCGAAACTGTCAGAGGCCCGGCGTGCGATCGCTGGCCACCCTGTCGAGTCAACCGGTCGCGAACTCAGGGACATGATGACCTTCATGGTCCCAAAGAGACCAGAAGACGACGTATGAGTGAACCTCGGACCTCCTGCGAGCAACCGATCGGGAAAACCGATCGGTCCGCTGAATCACCCAGCGGCGGGCGTCTTATCCGGCCGGGACCAACCCGGCGCTAAGTCCACCCGCTACTCCAGGAGATTCAACCCATGAACGACAAACTCATCATTCTCGACACAACGCTCCGCGACGGCGAGCAAGCACCGGGCATCGCCCTTACCCCAGACGACAAGGTTGCCATCGCAACACAGCTTGCGAAGCTCAAAGTCGACATTATCGAGGCTGGCTTCGCGGCTTCAAGCCCAGGCGACTTCAAATCGGTGGCTCGGATCGCAGCCGAGGTCAAAGGACCAGTCATCGCATCGCTGGCAAGAACGCATCCGGATGACATCGATCAAGCAGCAGACGCACTCAAGGCAGCTGAGTCAAAGCGCATTCACCTGTTCATGTCGACCTCGAAGATCCACATGGAGCAGATGCTCCGGATGACGCCGTCTGATGTCCTTAGGTCCGTGGTCGAAGGCGTCACACGAGCAAAGCGGTATGTGGACGATGTGGAATTCTCTCCTCAGGACGCAACACGATCCGATCCTGACTTCATCGTTGAAGTCTGTCGGGCAGCAGTTGCAGCGGGGGCAACCACGATCAATATCCCCGACACCGTCGGCTTTGCAATGCCTGAGGACTTTGTCGAGCTGCTCACACGGGTGTACCAGGACGTGAGGCAGGGCAACGAAGAGATCATCATCTCTACCCACTGCCACAACGATCTCGGACTCGCCGTTGCCAACTCCCTGTCCGCCATTCACGCGGGTGCTCGGCAGATCGAGGGCGCTATCAACGGCATTGGCGAGCGAGCAGGGAACACATCAACCGAAGAGATCATCATGGCTCTCACTACTCGGGCAGACCACTTCGGAGTTGAGATTGGAGCCGACACAACGGAGATCTTCGAGACGTCAAGACTCGTGTCTTCTCTGACCGGGTATCCCGTTCAATACAACAAGGCCGTTGTCGGGAGAAACGCTTTCGCACATGAATCAGGGATTCATCAGCACGGCGTCCTTCGCAATCGCGAAACATACGAAATCATGGATCCGGAATCCGTCGGCCAGCACTCGACACTTGTACTTGGTAAGCACTCGGGTAGGGCCGCGTTTGCGGACGCTCTCGTCAAGCTTGGTATCAAGCTCGAGGATGAGGACTTCCAGCGTTCATTCTCACGTTTCAAGGAGCTTGCGGATCGGAAGGGTGAGATTTCAGAGGAAGGTCTCAGGGCAATCGTTGCCTCCGAAACGGACACTCCCACCGCCGCAATGACACTGGTTTCCTTTGAAGTAGTCGGGGGGTCAACTCGCCCTCCGGTGGCCACGGTCGTTCTCGATCGAGACGGCACGGAGACAACCGCCTCCGCTGAAGGCGACGGCATGATCAACGCTGCGTTCGTTGCGTTGCAAGACGCGTTCGGAATCGTTGGGTCGCTTGCGGACTACCGCGTCGAACCACTGAACTCTGGCGCCGATGCAATGGCCAAGGTGAATGTGATTCTCCAGGTCGGCTCTTCGACCTATTCGGGTCAGGGCGTTTCGACCGATGTTGTCGAAGGATCCGCCAGGGCAATCGTGTCGGCGCTCAACAAAGCGACGTTCGACCGGGGGGCGATCGATGGCGCATGACCCTCGCGCATAAACCATGAAGGCTCGCTTCACTCTGTTGCCAGGGGACGGAATCGGCCCGGAGATCGTCGACCAAGCACGCGCGGTTCTTGATGCCGTCGCAGCTCGATTCAGCCACTCGTTCGTGTACGACACGCAGCTCATCGGCGGAATCGCAATCGATGAGACTGGCGATCCACTGCCACAAGGGACCATCGCCTCAGCGCGAGAATCCGACGCAATCATTCTCGGCGCCGTTGGTGGGCCTCAGTGGGACGATCCGACGGCGAAGACACGACCCGAGACTGGCCTGCTTCGGATTCGCAAGGACCTTGAACTGTTTGCCAACCTGAGACCGGTCAGAACGCATGTTCAATTGCTCGACGCATCGCCGCTCCGAAGAGACCTCATCGAAGGCGTGGATATCCTCTTCTACCGCGAGCTGACAGGCGGAATCTATTTCGGAGAGACCACAACGTCAGAAGATGGGCTGACCGTTTCGAACGCAATGACCTATTCCGTTTACGAGATTGAGCGGATTGTTCGCATGGCTGCAGAAGCCGCCCGAACTCGAAGAGGGAAACTCACATCGGTTGACAAGGCCAATGTGCTTGCGGTTTCGAGGCTTTGGCGCCAAACAGCTGACCGAATCATGGCGACTGAGTTCCAGGATGTCGAACATGAGACTGTGCTCGTCGACGCTATGGCCATGCACCTGCTTTCTCGCGCGAAGGACTTCGATGTCGTCGTCACCGGCAACATGTTCGGCGACATTCTCACCGATGAGGCATCCATGCTTCCTGGGTCGCTTGGACTTCTGCCATCAGCATCACTCGGTTCCTCGGGACCCGGGCTCTACGAACCGATACACGGATCTGCGCCAGACATTGCAGGCAAAGGTATTGCAAACCCTCTCGCGACGATCCTGGCCACTGCAATGGCCCTTCGCCACTCACTTGGCCTCGCCGCCGAGGCTGCCGCTGTCGAGGCCGCTGTGGATAAAGCGCTCGACGACGGACTTCGCACCGTTGACATCGCCCGCGGTGAAGAGTCCGTGAGCACGTCGACAATGGGAGGAGCAGTCGCTGCGTCTATCTAGTCGTTACGACGAGATAGATGATGTAGCAGTCACTCGTGCCACTGCATCGGCTCGCCACGCCAAGCGGTACCCTGATGCCATTGGGCGGCGGTAAGGTACAGCACTTGTACAACGGGCTATCAGCCAAAGAGAAGAGGGTCGTGACAGTGCCAACGGCAGACATAGGCGTCATTGGGCTTGCGGTCATGGGTCAGAATCTGGTCCTCAATCTTTCAGATCACGGGCACACAGTCGCGGTATTCAACCGAACCGGTGCCAAGACTGACGAATTCTTGAACGGCGAGGCAGCCGGTAAGGACATCAACGGCGCTCAGGACCTGCCAGCATTTGTTGGCCTTCTCAAGCGGCCGCGTTGTGTACTCCTCATGATCAAGGCTGGCGCACCGGTCGACGCCCAGATCGAAGCGCTGCTCCCCCTCCTCGACGATGGCGACATCATCATGGACGGTGGAAATTCGCTGTACACCGACTCGGAGCGGCGCTGTGTCGATCTGTCATCTCGCGGCATTCACTTTGTCGGCGCAGGAATCTCTGGTGGCGAAGAGGGTGCGCGGAACGGTCCATCAATCATGGCAGGCGGCGATCCCGCAGCGTGGCCGATCATCGAGCCGATCATCACCTCTATTGCTGCGACCTACGAAGGCGAGGCGACGGCGGGGTGGGTCGGAAGCGGAGGGGCTGGCCACTACGTCAAGATGGTGCACAACGGCATTGAGTACGGGGACATGCAGGTCATTGCAGAGGCATACGACATCATGTCGAGGGGTCTGAGAATGTCAGCTGCCGAGATGCAGTCTCGATTCATCGCTTGGAATGAAGGCAAGCTCGATTCATACCTCGTAGAGATCACATCAGAAATACTCGGCCACACGACGGATGGTGTTGCAACCGTCGATCTCATTCTTGACGCCGCTGGTCAGAAGGGAACTGGGAAGTGGACCGTTATCGCTTCGATGGAAGAAGGCATGCCTGTCACGCTGGTTGGGGAGTCTGTGTATGCGCGGATGGTGTCTGCCCTCGTAGGCGAACGCCAACGGGCGTCTCAGGTCCTCGGTGGAGCAACGGAGCCGATAAGTGACGACCCTCAGAGCGTCATCCACGACCTCCGGGATGCGGTCTACGGTTCAAAGATCGTGTCGTATGCCCAGGGGTTCATGCTGTTCAGGGCAGCGAGCGAAGAGTACCAATGGGATCTGAGGCCAGATGTCATCGCGAGCCTGTGGCGTGCCGGTTGCATCATCAGATCACAATTTCTCGGTGACATAACATCGGCTTACAGGGCAAACCCGGACCTTGAAAACCTCCTCGTCGACGACTATTTTGCCACCGAAATCGCATCCACTCTCCCCGGCTGGAGACGGACAGTCGCTCGGGCCGCCATGGCAGGGATTCCGGTTCCGGCCTATGCATCGGCTCTCGCATTCTTCGACGGATACAGAGCACCGAGGCTTCCGGCGAACTTGATTCAGGCGCAACGTGACTATTTCGGTGCACACACGTACGAGCGCATCGATCGGGAGCGCGGCGAGTGGTTCCACACCGATTGGACTGGACATGGAGGCGGCGTGACATCAGGGACGTACGAAGCATGAAAGAATTCCCAAGAGCGATGGTCGCGATCATCACGCCATTCGACCTTTCGCTCGAAATCGATGTTGACGCGCACCGTTCCAACATCAGCAAACTTACTGACCGCGGATGCAGAGGCTTCGTGGTTGCTGGGTCAACCGGAGAGGGCCCGTACCTCGAACCGGGTGAGCGCCAGGTGCTCGTGGCTGAGAGCCGGTCCGCCGCCCCTGGCGCCTTCATCGTGTGCGGAATCAACGCGGAGTCGGTTCGGCAGGCGCTCGCACAGATCGGCGAAGCTGCAGCAGGCGGGGCAGACGCCGTTCTGGTGCTGACGCCATGCACGCTGGTCAGGGGGCGAGCAGACCTCGTCTCGTCGTTCTACACCAGCGTTGCGGATGCCGCCACGCTTCCTGTCATGTTGTACTCAAATCCCAAGGTCACTGGCTACGAACTGCCGACCGAAACGATCAACGACTTGTCAACCCACACAAACATCGTGGGGCTCAAAGACAGCGGCGGTGATTCAACGAGGATCAAGGATATGGCTCAGGCCATCGAGCATGGGTTCATTGTCTATCCAGGCGCGTCACGGGCACTCCTCGAATCGCACCGAGCTGGGGCCTACGGAGCCATCACTGCGAGCGCAAATTACGCGTTCGAGCTCGTTTCGGCGGCAGCGCAAGGAGATGCCACTGCCCAAAGCAACCTCGACGAGGTGATCCGCGTGGTCGAGGCGCACGGCGTCCCTGGAGCCAAGCGGGCTGCCGATTCAGCCGGTCTCGCAGGAGGCAAACCGCGGCCGCCTCTTGGCGAGGTCAGCCAAGCCGCTGGGATCGAGATTGATGAGGCGCTCGCTTTCCTACAGCAACACTGACCCCATTACCGTCGCGAGTGATGCACCTCGGAATACGATCAGAAGTAGACACGCGCGAAGGCAGGGTCGCTGCAACACCGCAAAGCGTCGGCTCTCTGATTGAGGCAGGCGCAACCGTGAGTGTCGAGACTGGCGCTGGACTTGGCTCTGGCATCTCGGACGATTCCTACATCGAGGCCGGTGCGTCCATCGTGAACACATTGGCCGAGGCAGGACGTATCGATATCCTCGCCAGGGTCGGTCCGGTTTCCGACAGCGACGTTGAACTGCTCCACCGTGGCTCTGTAGTTGTTGGGATGCTCGATCCGGGAGCCAACGCCAACACACTTGAGAGACTCGCGGATCGAGGAGTCACCGCCGTTGCGATGGAGCTCGTGCCTCGCACGACCCTCGCTCAATCGATGGACGCTCTCTCATCCCAAGCGACGGCCGCAGGCTACGCCGCCGTCCTGCTCGGGGCGACGTCGATGCCAAAGTTCATGCCAATGCTTGTCACAGCCGCTGGAACTGTGCCGCCAGCCAGGGTCTTGATTCTCGGTGTCGGTGTTGCTGGCCTCCAGGCCATCGCGACGGCGAAGCGTCTCGGCGCCATCGTCACTGCATACGACATCCGGCCAGAGACCAAAGAACAAGTCGAGAGTCTCGGTGCCAAGTTCATTGACGCCCCGACACAACAGATGGACGCTGGAGGCTACGCACGTGCCGTCGACGATGAAACAGCCGCAACTCAAAGGGATGTGCTTGCTTCGGCAGTAGCCGAGTCCGACCTCGTGATCACAACGGCTCAGGTGCCAGGGAAACGAGCACCGGTGTTGATCGATGCGGCAACAGTCAATCAGATGTCTGCCGGTTCGATCATCATCGACATGGCAGCTGGTTCCGGTGGGAACGTGGAGGGATCAGTTGCGGACGAGGTCGTCATGGTGAACGGTGTCTCGATCCACGGACCGACGGACCTCGCGTCTCGCGTCGCTGCTGATGCATCCAGAATGTACGCACGAAACATCCTTGAGATTGTCAAACGCATGATCGTGGAAGGGTCCCTGAGT